>NZ_JAVJTO010000089.1:0-45204 GCF_040220235.1 Coleofasciculus sp. B1-GNL1-01 | reverse complement strand
CCTATTGCCTATTGCCTATTGCCTATTGCCTATTGCCTATTGCCTATTGCCTATTGCCTATTGCCTATTGCCTATTGCCTATTGCCTATTGCCTATTGCCTATTGCCTATTGCCTATTGCCTATTGCCTATTGCCTGTTGCCTATTCCCTGACATAAGACGAATTAACGACAAATTTGACACAGTTTAATCACTTGAGTTTGCAGAGTGGAGAGTCCGTCAGCACCTCGTTTTAGGCTAACCTCTAACTCTAATAAAACTCGTAACGTTGCCATTAATTGATCCAGGCTGAGGTGTTGCACATCTTTCTTCAAGAAGTAAATACGCTTAGGGTTACCAACTTCGGCGGCGTTAGCAATAACTTTTATATCCTTTTCCCCCTCACTTATCATTAATTTCACCCATAACCAAGTGCGAAATTGTCCCACAAGGGTGGCGACAATTCGTAATGGGTGTTCGTTGTTGTTGATTAAGTCAGCAATCAATCCTAATGCTTTATGAGTATCGCCTTTGAGAATACTCCCGGCTAATTGTAGACTATTGTGAGTTGTGGTCGTGACTAATGCAGAAACAGCGCGTTCATCTAAGCTAGTTGTTTCATCGCCTGCGTAAAGGCGTAATTTATCAAGTTCGTTGGCAAGTTGGCGGGTATTGTTACCCACTGCATCAGCCAGGAGTTCAGCCGCTAGGGGTGTAAGTTTGACACCTGTGGTTTGGGCGTAGGATTTAACCTGTTGAACTAATTCTTCGGTTTTCCAGGGAGGAATTAGGGGAAATTCTTTGATTTTGGCGTGTTTTTGCAGCAGTTTGGTGGATTTGAGTCGCCCATCGGGGCGAGTATGAGTGGTGAGGAGTAATATAGATTCTGGCGGAATAGCGGGAAGCGTGCGCTGAAGTTCAGCCAGAACATTTTCGGAACAGGTTTGGCAAACGCTGGTATCAACTAGCCAGACGAATCGCCCTCCCATCCCAAAGGGGGGAGTCATCGCCTGATTGAGTCCTTGAATCACGGCGTCGGGTTGGTCTGGGGGAATTTTATCATAGTTAAAACTCAGCCAGTTGGGATCGAGGACAGACTGGCGTAGTTCGTTGACGGCTTGGGTAAGGGAAAAGTCATTGTCTCCCCAATAAAGATAAATTGGCATAAGGATGTTTAGCGTATTCGGAGGAAATTCAACGTGGATGATACTTATCCAACCTATGTCAATCGGGTAGCGAGGATGACTGTACCCGATAGTTATCACTCCCAATTACCCAATATCCAGGAGTCACCGAAGTTTGAGCATCTGACTGATGGCACAACCAAGGCGGTTAATTTTCCAGGATACACGGTGATGACGCCACCGTGGGAGGATGAGTCGGAGAATGAGGCGTTTTACGGGAGTTTACAGGAGTTACAACGGATATTAGAGCAAGAATTGCCACCCAGTTTCATGATATCGCTTCCGCCTGAGAGTTTTCATTTCACGCTGGCGGATTTAATTTGGGAGAATAATTATCGGGATGCGGTGCAGGATAATCCAGAGTTTGAACCGCAACTTCAGGGACGTATTCGAGAGAGTTTTGGGCAATATCAGGAGTTATATAGGAATTCTTATCCTATATATTGGCAGTTTTTCGGCGTGATTGTTATGCCCCGTGCAATTGGGGTTTGTTTGGTGCCAAAAGAGGAGGAGTCTTATCAACGAGTGGTTGAGTTCCGGCGTTGTCTTTATCAAAATCCGGGATTAATTGGTTTGGGGGTTGAGCAGCAGTACCATTTTACGGCGCATATTACGTTAGGATACTTCGGGGAAATTCCAGCACAGCTTGAGCGCGATCGCATCAGTAGTATGTTATCGGATTTGAATGAGGAATGGTTAGGGAAGGAGGATAATTTATTTTTGGTTAAGCGGGCTGAGTTGCGGAAGTTTGATAATATGACTCATTTCTATCGCGAATCCGATTTTCCGGTTGTTGAGTTTTAAGTTAGTGTAGGGTGGGGTGGGGGGAATGTTTACGTTGATAAGTTTTAAACCTGCCCTTTGTTAGGTTGTTGAAGATGGGATTTGTGTAGTTGCGGTGTGAATGGTTTTGTCTCAGGATTGAATCGTTTTTAACGCAGAGGGACGCAGAGGAAAGCGCAGAGGTTCGCAGAGGGTTTTGCGTTAGTTGTGAGTAGGAGATGGTAGGATGTTTCTGGCTAAGTTTCGATTGTATAATTATAAGTCGTTTCGGGATTCGGGTTGGTTGGAGTTTGCGCCCGGTATCAATATTATTGTCGGACAGAATAATTCGGGGAAGACGGCGCTGTTGGAGGCGCTGACGCTGAATTTTGAGAATGTGCCGCATCGGAGTTTGAGAACTTTACCCAATTCGGATTCACGATTAGATGATGAATCGAGGGCGGAAGTTATAGTAACTTTACCCAAGGCGGAATTTATTGATTTCATAAATAAATTACCTGAGAATTCCTTTGGGATATTGCCGCACAATCATCAAAAATTAAAAGAATTCGTTGATTTTTTTCAAGAATGGCTATACAGTCTTCAAGACATTTATCTTCAAGTTTCCCAAGCCGAAAATTCATATATTGAAGATGATGATATACAAATCTCTTGTCTAAATCCTACTATCAAGCTTTACCATGTTACAGACAACAATTGGAATAGTAGAGTTGGGATAAAGCATAAAGCCAAAATAATTTCTTTTGAGTTGCGAGGAGACAATAAATTAAAGGTTGGCGATGAAATAACTCTTGAGGGAGATGAACAATCTATTTGGGTTACGATATTTAATAAATTTAAATACCGTATATATCGTTTTCATGCTGAACGTCCTACTCGATCAATATGTGATTCTGGAAGTAGCAGATATCTTCGAGCTGATGCATCTAATCTTCCTGAAGTTATCAATAAACTAGAGGAGCGAGGAAATCGAAAAATATTTGATCAGTTTAACGAATATGTCTCAAGAATTTTTCCGGAGATTCAGTGTGTTTCTGTTCATAATATAAAGATCAAAGAAAGACCTGTGCTTTCCTCTTCTGCAATAGAAGTTTTAGTATGGTCGAAAGATGCTGCTGAAAATGATAGAGAAGATTTAGCGATTCCTCTTTCAGCTTGCGGTACTGGAATTGGTCAGGTATTAGCAATTCTCTACGTCGTTATTACCTCCCAAGAACCGCGAACTATTATAATTGATGAACCCCAATCCTTCCTACATCCAGGCGCAGCCAAGAAACTAATCGAGATTCTCAAAGAGTTTCCGCAGCATCAATATTTTATCGCCACTCACTCACCGATGATTATAGCGGCGGCGAATCCTTCTACTATTGTGAAGCTGCGATATGAGGAGGGGGAAAGCAAAGCCGAGGTGATGAATTTAGACGATATTAAGGAACAGCGTTCTCTATTAACTGACTTAGGCGTTAGGTTATCCGATATTTTCGGGATGGATAATATTCTCTGGGTGGAAGGGGAAACGGAGGAAAACTGTTTTCCGATGATTCTAGAGAAATTAGCGACAACATCTTCTTTAAGAGAACTGCAAATCCTCAGAGTTAGAAAGGTTGGAGATTTTCAGCAGAAATCCACTAAAGCGGCTGACAATATATTTTACATCTACGATCGCCTGAGTAGTCGGATCAGTTTATTCCCGGATCAGATGCGGTTTTTATTTGATCGAGAGAATAGGTCAAATGCGGAAATTGCCAAGCTGGAAAGGGAACGTCCTAATTTGTTCTTTCTCCCTCGCTGTATGTATGAAAATTATCTGCTGCACCCACAAGCAATCACTACTATTATCAATGATGAGTATGAAGGCTGTGAAAATCTTACACCCGAAGAAGTTGATGCAGCCAAAGTCTCTGAGGCAGATGTTGAGCAAAAAATGGCTGATAAGAAATCTAAGAAGCGTTACTTTGACTCGAAAGAGTTTCAGGAAGACAAGCTAAAGGATTCAGATTGGGTTGACCAGAATATTAATGCAGCCAAGCTGCTCAATGATTTGTTTTCGGAGTTATCTGAAAATCGAATAGAATTTCGGAAAACTCGGCATTCTCTCAAGCTGACAGAATGGTTACTGGGATACGAACCTGAACAAATGACTGAACTGGCTGAGTTTTTACAGGGGGTGGTTGAAGGGAATATTGCTCAGATGTAAATTTTAATGGATTTGTAATAAATAATCTGTCATGCATTATCTCACTCTGTTGGTACAGTTTTGATTGAGCGGTTTGATCTCAGTATTGAATCGTTTTAACGCAGAGGTAAGCGCAGAGGTAAGCGCAGAGGTACGCAGAGGGTTTGGCGTGGGTTATAAGTGGGGGATGGTAGGATATAGTATTACTAAAATAGTTGCGATTACCAAATAGGAGGGTTACATTGATTGTCGAAAAGGTCTGTGAGAACGTGGCGATTATCGGTTGTGGCTATGTGGGAAAGGCTGTAGCTTGTTATTGGCAAAAACAGGGTCACTTCGTTACAGTAACGACGACTAGGAAAGAGCGCGTCACCGAACTTGAGGAAGTAGCCGCACAGGTAGTGATTATGACAGGGAATGATGCTAATGCTGTACAGTCTGTGGTACAAAATCAGAACACTTGTCTTCTGAGTCTTGCTCCAATCAGTACTCGCCAGGTGGATGCAGAGGTATATCGGGAAACCTACATTCCCACAGCGAAAAATGTGGTAGCCGCATTGAAGGAGACGTCTAGTGTTAAGCAGTTAATTTACCTGAGTAGCTGTTCGCTATACGGTAACAAAAATGGTGAGTGGGTTGATGAGAATTCCAGGATAGATATAGATAATAAGTATAATCAAGTGCTGGGTGAAGCCGAGCAGATTTTGTTAAGTTCTGTCCGTGAAGACTTAAGTGTTTGTATCCTACGCTTGGGTGGAATCTATGGTTCGGGTAGAGAACTAATGAAACGGTTAAGCCGTCTGGCGGGAAAAAGTTTACCTGGAAGTGGTGAAAATGTAGGTTTTTGGATTCATTTGGATGATATTGTTGGAGCGGTGGATTTCGCCCATCAGCATAGACTCAATGGTATTTATAATCTGGTTAATGATTTACGCTGGACTTACCGAGACTTATGCGATTATGTTTGCGACAAGCAAGGTTTAGAGAGAATTGTTTGGGATGCTTCTCAACCCAGTTTTCGTCCTCTTAATGCCCAGCTCAGCAATCAGAAGATTAAAGCAGCAGGTTACACGTTGATTCATCCCCAGACGATTGTCTGATTTAGAATTTGTGCGGTCATAAGCAAGTCGAACAAAAGAAAATAACACTGTATTAAGTGTAAGTAAATCGCCCTCCAACTCTTACTGTTACCTGTTACCTGTTCTCTATTCCCTGATCTCAACTGTCAACCTTAATTTTGTCCACCTACTTATGAATCCGCTAAATCATCCAATATTAGAGCAAAGTTTCGCTATCATTGACCAAGAAATTGGCGAACATACGTTTACGCCTGATGAATATGCGATTGTTCGACGGGTGATTCACAGTACCGCTGATTTTGAATTGGCTAAACTGATTAATTTTAGTCCAGAAGCAATTACATCCGGAATTGCAGCCATCCAGAATAAAGTCCCGATTATTACTGATGTGGGTATGGTTAAACAGGGAATTACGGGAATGGTGAGTAAGACGTTTGGGAATCCGGTAATGGCGGCGGTTGAACAAGCATCGGTGGCGCTTCCTGGGAAAACTCGCACAGAAACGGGTTTATTAAGTTGTTATCGTCAGTTTCCGGAAGCCATTTATGTGTTTGGTAATGCGCCGACTGCACTCTTAGCATTATGTGCTGAATTCCAACAAGCTTTAGTAAAACCAGCTTTGGTTATTGGCGCACCTGTGGGATTTATTTCTGTCGTAGAAGCTAAAGAGACTTTAGCAAAAACTCTAGTTCCACAAATTCGGATTAATAGACGCAAAGGGGGTTCCCCTGTCGCGGCGGCGATTCTTAATGCTTTAATAGTCTTAGCCTGGGAAAATTCGTGAACTTAACTTATAAGCATTTGTAGTAAGCGCTTGTAGTAAGCGCTTTAGCGTTTCTGGCATTAAAGTGCCTACTACGAACACCATAAAATATTAATAACAAATAACCCATGACAAATGACATTCATGTAGTCGGAATCGGTTTAGATGGTGCGGCGGGACTGACAGAATCCGTGCGACAATTAGTAGAACGGGCGACGCTGTTAGTCGGGAGCGATCGCGTCCTGAGTTACTTCCCTGATCATCCCGCCCCCCGCCTGGTTTTGGGCGATTTGACGCAGGTGATCCGCCAGATTCGTCGCCAGTTGACTGAGAATGAGCCAAATTGCTGTATTATCGTGTTAGTGAGTGGCGATCCTTTGTTTTTTGGCTTGGGACGTTTGTTATTAGCTGAATTGCCACGAGAACATCTCACGTTTCATCCCCATGTCAGTGCGGTACAATTAGCGTTTAGTCGGGTGAAAGTTCCTTGGCAAGATGCGGTGACAATTAGTAGTCACGGACGTTCCTTAGAACGATTAACCCAAGTATTACAACAGGGAACCGACAAAATTGCCGTACTGACAGATAAAATAAATACGCCGAGTGCGATCGCAAATCTGTTACTTGATCTGGATTTACCCTGTGAGTACCAGTTTTGGCTATGTGAAAATTTAGGTGGAACCGATGAACGGGTGCGATGTTTGCCTGTGGATGCTGTACACTTAGAAGCGATCGCGCCGCTGAATGTAGTGATTCTCCTACGTCAGTCTGAACCTAGTGATACTCCTCTAGATGTCGCCACATTACCCATTTTAGGGCTATCGGATCACAGTTTTGCCAGTTTTCGCGATCGCCCCGGTTTAATCACCAAGCGGGAAATCCGTACTCTGATTTTAGCGGAACTATCCCTACAACCGGAACAAATTATCTGGGATATTGGTGCGGGAACAGGTTCTGTCTCCATTGAAATTGCCCGATTATCGCCGACGTCTCAAGTCTATGCGATTGAAAAAACGGCAATGGGAACGGCTTTAATTGAACAAAATTGCCGCCGTTTACAGGTTACGAATGTTACCTCTATTTATGGTACAGCACCGGATATATTATCTCAACTGCCCACCCCCCAACGGGTGTTTATTGGCGGAAGTGGCGGGAATTTATTAACGATTTTAGAACGAACTCAGGCACAATTAGGAGATAATGGCATAATCGTGTTAGCCTTAGCCACCTTAGAACACCTGAATCAGGCAGTCAACTGGTTTAGCGATCGCGGTTGGACGTATCGATTGTTACAAGTTCAGCTTTCCCGTTCCATTCCCGTCGCCCAACTCACCCGTTTTACCCCCCTAAATCCAGTGACAATTATTCGAGCCATTCCACCGGATAAAATAAGTAAATTGTAGGGGCGGGTTTTTCGGCTCAAATGACCAATGACAAATGACCAATGACTAATAAATTTCCGCCTCAAGCTGACTCAATGGTACAAAACACTCTTGAGGTAAAAGAATTGGTTTCGCCCGAAAAATCAACTTGCCACGATAGGTAAAGCGGTCAATTGCCACACCCATGGGACGTTGGGTTAGGTGGGGATGGACTTCATAATAGGTATGGTATATCTGCCGAGCGGCTCTGAGAAGACCCGGGTCTAACAACATCGGTAACCCGGTTCGAGTGTCTTGATACTCTTCTTGCCATTGCTGTGATGTGTATACCACCCGCCTAACCCTATTGTTTAATTCACCACCATGATTCTTGTCGGACGTTTCGCTGTGGAGCGAGTCGCTGCGCTCCTAGTTGATTTAACTTATGGCTGTTTGAGAATCTCAATCAAAGCATTTCCCATCTCCTGGCAACCGACAAGCGTCATTCCTGCTGACATAATATCCCCTGTACGGTTACCTTTCTCTAAAACTTTAAAAACGGCTTGCTCAATTTGGTCAGCCGCCGTTGGTTGATTCAACCCATAGCGTAGCATCATAGCGGCACTCAAGACTTGAGCCAAGGGATTTGCCTTATTTTGTCCAGCAATATCCGGCGCGGAACCGTGAACGGGTTCAAAAACGCCAGGTCCTTTTTCCCCTAAACTGGCAGAGGGTAACATGCCAATACTCCCGGTGAGCATCGCCGCCGCATCAGAAAGCACATCTCCGAATAAATTGCCCGTGACAATCGTATCAAACTGCTTAGGTGCCCTGACTAACTGCATGGCAGCATTGTCAACATACAGATGAGATAACTCCACATCCGGATACTCAGCCGCTAATTGAGTCATGCGATCGCGCCATAATTGAGATACCTCCAGAACATTAGCTTTATCAACCGAACAGAGTTTACCCTGGCGTTTGCGAGCGGTTTCAAATGCCACTCGTCCAATCCGGTCAATTTCGGCTTCGGTATACGCCATTGTATTCACCCCCCGCTTTTCCCCGGTTTCAGTGGTAAAGATACCCTTGGGCTGACCGAAATAAACCCCGCCTGTCAATTCTCGCACCACCATAATATCCACTCCGTCAACCACCTCCCGTTTTAAGGTTGAGGCATCAATGAGTTGGGGTAATATGGTGGCAGGTCGTAAATTGGCAAATAAACCCAATCCTGCTCGTAATCCCAACAAACCTGTTTCTGGGCGTTGATGGCGCGGCAGGTTATCCCATTGATAACCACCGATAGCCGCCAGTAAAACAGCGTCGCTATGGCGGCATTTTTCCAGGGTGTCAGTTGGTAGGGGTTCCCCGGTAGCATCAATTGCCGCCCCTCCAATTAAGGCTTCAGTGAATTCAAAGCTCAGGTCGAACTGTGCGCCAATCACGTTTAACACATCTACCGCGACTGCCATAATTTCTGGACCGATGCCATCACCTGGCAAAAGGGTAATGCGGTAGTGCTGCTGTGCCATAACTTATCGTGTAATCTTGGGGACAATATCAAAACGTGGACACCTGAACCTTATGACTGACCAGGCAGTCTCTTATGATAACGGCTAATTGACCCCCCTGACCGGAATCAATGTTTCAATTTTTGAATTTTGCCGGGAAAATGGGGATTGGGGATTGGGGAAGAGGTGATTGGTGAGGAGGAGAAGAACGAATTGTAGTGATGAGTTTTTGAGGATTCGCTCATCGGGAACGAACTGGAGAACGCACAAAACTTATCGAGTTAGAACACTATAAGCTTTTACCTACGGAGACTGAGATTACGATGGCACTGAATTTAGTTAACCAACTGGGTGAATTGAATCCCCAGTTGTTTCGGGAAATCAAAGGACGGCTTAAACCTCGCAATATTTTAATTGCCGTCGCCATGTCTTTCCTGGGACAGTTACTGCTGCTGATGGCTTTCGCGGGTCAATTACCCGTGGCTAAAGAGACCATGATGGTTTACAACCGTTATTGTACAGGTTCAACTGAGGAATACTCTACGATTCCCGCCTGTCTATCCGATGGTTTGGGTGGATTTGTGATCAATTGGTCACTCTGGTGGCAGGATGTATTTTTGGGACTCAGCCTAATCGGTATTTTTGCCCTATTAGTCGTCGGCACTTATATGCTGATTAGTGATTTGTCTCAGGAAGAACGTCGGGGTACTCTGAATTTTATACGGCTGACTCCGGGTTCAACGCTGAGTATTTTAGGCGGCAAATTATTGGGAGTCCCCCTGTTACTTTATCTAGTCGCCGCCCTCGCCTTGCCCTTGCATCTGGTGGCGGGTATGGCAGGTCACATTGGTTTGAGTCAGATTTTAGCTTTCTACACGGTTCTAGGTGCTAGTTGCCTATTCTTTTTCAGTGGGGCGTTACTTTTTGGCTTAGTCGGTAATTGGTTGGGCGGTTTTCAAGCTTGGTTGGGCGGTGGGGCAATTCTCCTATTCCTATCGATTAGCACCAGCGTTATTGATGGGGGTATGACTGATTATCCTACCGATTGGCTGACCTTATTTAATCCGGCAATTTTGTTACCGTACCTGATTGATTCGAGTTCTCTAGATGTCGTTAATACGTATCCAAACGGTGATTTTTGGGACTTGCTTTGGTTTTATCTCCCCCTTGGAAAGACAATCTGGATGATGGCAGGATTTGCTATTCTCAATGCGGGTTTATGGAGTTACTGGATTTGGCAGGGGTTAAATCGAAATTTTCACAACCCTACGGCTACCTTACTGAGTAAGCGACAAAGTTATCGGTTAACGGCTTGCTTTGAAGTGATGATTCTCGGATTTGCCCTAAATCCTCAGGTACATGAATGGAAAAGTTATGCTGAAGGATTGTTTGAGAATCTGGAAATCCTGCTAATGTTTAACTTGATCCTGTTTTTAGGGTTAATTGCAGCGTTGAGTCCCCATCGTCAAACGATGCAAGATTGGGCGCGTTACCGCCATGCCAAACGCTCGTCCCGCAAGGCTGGAATTATGGCAGACTTAATCTGGGGCAAAACCAGTCCTGCTCCTGTGGCGATTTTCTTGAATTTAGCGATCGCGTCTGCTATTTTACTGCCATGGATTCTGCTATGGTCGCCCAATGACTACAAGACACCCGCGATTTTGGGTGTGTTGATTACGGTCAGTCTCATCGTTTTCTATGCTTCAATTGGACAGCTTATGCTGTTGATGAAAACACCGAAGCGGGCGGTTTGGGCTGCAACGGTGGTTGGTGGACTGATTATCTTACCGCCGATTATTCTGGAAGTGTTGTCCATGTCCCCATTAGTAGAACCTGGGGTATGGCTGTTTTCGGCGTTTCCTTGGGCTAGCATCCAATATGCGGCGGGAACCTCCGTATTATTCGCCCTCGTTGGTCAATCCCTAGCATTAGTCCTGTTGAATCTTCAACTAACGCGACAGTTGAAAAAAGCAGGTGAGTCTTCGACCAAAGCCTTACTGTCTGGGCGGATGCCCTTAGAGATTCAGTAATCGAATCCTCATTGTACTGTAGAGACGCGCCATGGCGCGTCTCTACAGCTAGAATTGTGTTGGCTAGACTCTTGGAAGGAAACCCAGAAAACCTGCATAATGCAAAAAATCCGTCAATTGGTAATTCTACCATTACTAACTCTTTTCGCGATCGCAACCCTTAGCAGTTGCGGTGGTGATAGTGCAGAATCAGGAGCGATTCGAGTTGGCTCAAAAGATTTTGCTGAACAATTTATCTTAGGAGAAATGTATGCGCTGGTATTAGAAGAGGAAGGCTTTCCCGTAGAACGCAAACTCAACCTAGGGGGGACTCAGGTGACTCACGAGAGTCTCAAATCGGGAGAAATTGATTTATATCCAGAATATACAGGGACTGGATTGATCACAATTTTGAAGCGTCCCCGGAATAGCGATTCCCAAGAAGTCTATGAAATCGTTTCCCAGGAGTATGCGGAACAGTTTAATTTAGAGTGGCTGGAACCCGCCCCCATGAATAATACATACACGCTGTTTATGACGCCAGAGGATGCCCAAGAGTATGGAATTGAAACGATTTCTGATATAGTGCCTCAAGCTAATGAACTGAAGATGGTTGGCACCTATGAGTTCCAGGGGCGTCCTGATGGATTATCTGGGCTGAAGCAAGTATACGGTGATTTTAAATTAGCAGAGTATAAAGCCGTGAATGCCGCATTGAGATATCAAGCCTTGGCTCAAGATCAAGCTGATATTGCCGTTGGCTTTGCCACAGATGGAGAAGTCAGCGCTCTGAATTTGGTCAGAATTAAAGATGACAAAAATTTCTTTCCTCCTTATGAAGTTGCGCCCGTTGTGCGTCAGGATGTCCTAGAAGAAAACCCAGAAATTGCCACGATACTCAATGAGCTTTCGGCAACAATTACAGATGAGGCAATGCAACGTCTCAATTACCAGGTAACTGGGAAACAACGGGAACCGGGTGAGGTAGCTAAAGAGTTCCTTATTGAACAAGGATTCCTGGAATCTAATAACTAGGGTGAACTCTAGTTAAGGGTTGCTGAATCAGTATTGGGGTGAGGGGAGAGAACAGGGAACAGGGATTTGACTGCCAACCTCAAGGTTAAACTGAAGTTCCCCCTAGCGAGCAAGATGCTCGCACTACGGCAAGGATTTCGCAATTATTGACATTAATTAATGCTTAAATGCCGAACAGCTTAAAGTCGGTAAAACTAAGACGACTATTATGAAATAATTTGGGCAGGTTAACCGAGTTATAATTGACATAGTTATATTATTTTTGTTGTAAGTTTTAACCCTTTTCCGTAGTCGGAATAGTCAAAACTATTAAGAGTTAGCATGAATAGTTAGCGTCAAGGGATGCATTTTGGGAAAGTCTCGCTTGATAATTCGGATAACTTTTTGTTGACTGGTTTTATTTTTTACAATAAATTGGGCAGTGCCATCGCCTTGAGAACCTACACCCTTCCCCCCTAAAATATAAGGTTGAATCGGCTCATAATTGAGCAGTTGGTGCAAAACGGGAGCCGTCAATTGTTGGGAACAAGCGGGGATGAGATAGCGATCAAATTCAGCTTGTGCCTGGGTCATCAACTGACCCAACTTTTGAGCATCTCCCGCTTGCAGTGCTTCAACCGCTTCTTGAGTAATTTGATAACTAATAGTGCCGAGATAGTGCTGTACATTCTTCTGCACGTTATCAGTACCAAAGGGATAACACTGATTCAGGCGGCTGAGGATTTCTTGGGTATTTTTACTCGCGCCCAGATCAACAATGACAAAAAACAAATCTTTGGCAACGTTTAGCTCAATAATATCTGCCGATGCACCATCAAAAATCATGGCGATGGGTTGATTCCCATAAGCGCAGGCTTGATCCATACGTCCACAGCGAGAGGGTGTGGTTGTCTCGCCCAGATAAGCATATTCCATTTCGCCTCGCCGATTCATTTTTAGGTCATACAAGCGATTAAAAGCGCGTGCGACTAAAACGCAAATAGCGGCACTGGATGATAATCCTTTCTGTATGGGTAAATCAGTGCGATAGTTATCGATTTCTACGCCATCTACTTGGAAGTAAGTGAGAAAATGATAGGCGACGCCAGCCGCATAACTGCAAAACCCTCCCTTTTGGGCTTCAGCCAGGAGAACAGAGCGTTCCATGGGCAACTGAATGGGTTCTGGACGAATACCATCACTCAGGGAAGCGTGAAGAATGAAATGAGTAGGGTGGGGCTTGACGTTGGCATAGAGTCCCTGGTTGGTACCTGTGATAATGGTGTAGCCTTTTTCAAGCTGAGGATTCAGGCGGCGGTAGCCTCCCGCCCAATCGCTATGCTCACCAAACAGACAAAGGCGACCTGGCACAAACAGTTCCATTCCTGTCCCCTATAATTATCGCGATCGCTATTAACTAGAGTACTCTGGAGATTAACACTTTGGCGCGATCGCTCTGGAGATCATCCCATTTACAATCTCAAACTGATATGACCCACTTTGGCATCATCTGTCCTGCTTCAGCAGGTCACCTCAACCCGATGACCACGTTAGGATACGAGCTAAACAAGCGTGGTCATCGTGTTACCCTATTTGGAATACTCGATGCTCAGCCCAAAACTGTGGCAGCAGGACTGGATTTTTGGGCAATTGGTGAATCTGAGTACCCTCTTGGGGCAAATGCTGAATTGTTTGCCCAATTAGGTAAACTCAATGGTCGCCCCGCCTTGCAATACACCATCAATTGGATAGCTAAACGGACAGCAATGTTTTTCCGAGAAGCTCCGGATGCTATCAAAGCGGCTGGTGTGGAGGCGCTGCTAGTCGATCAAGTTTCACCCGGAGGACGAACAGTTGCTGAATTATTGGACATTCCCTTTGTGACTGTCTGCTGTGCCTTAATGTTAAATCGAGACTACAATCTTCCTCCCTTTTTCTCTGACTGGCGCTATAGTCCGGTTTGGTGGGCGCGTCTGCGAAACCGATTGGGTTACAAGTTACTGGATAGGCTTGGGCGACCTATCCAAAACGTAGTTGCAGAGTACCGCCAAAAGTGGAATTTGCCCGTTAATTCTAGCTACGGTGATGCTTACTCCCAACTGGCTCAACTGAGTCAACAGCCTGCTGAGTTGGAATTTCCCAGGCAGCATTTACCTGAGTGTTTTCATTTCACAGGACCTTATCATAATCCCGCCAGCCGAGAACCCGCTCCTTTCCCTTTTGAAAAGCTAACTGGGAAACCTCTAATTTATGCCTCAATGGGAACTCTCCAAAACCGCTTGATGCATGTTTTTCACCAAATTGCGGAAGCTTGTGTCGGATTAGATGCTCAATTGATAATCTCTCTGGGTGGTTCTGCGAGTCCAGAATCTCTACCAGAATTACCCGGTTCGCCGTTAGTTGTTGGCTATGCACCCCAATTGGAATTGTTGCAAAAAGCGACTTTGACTATTACTCATGCAGGTATGAATACTACTCTGGAATCCTTGAGCAATGGTGTGCCAATGGTAGCGATTCCGATTGCTAATGATCAACCTGGTGTGGCAGCACGTATTGCTTGGACAGGTACGGGCGAGTTTGTTCCCCTAGCCAACTTAAGTGTTTTCTGGCTGCGAGGTGCAATTGAAAAGGTATTGAGGGAAGATTCTTACCAACAAAATGCAGTACGGTTACAAGAAGCAATTCATCGGGCTGGAGGAGTGAATCGAGCGGCTGATATTATTGAACAGGTTGTATCTACTGGGAAGCCAGTCTTAGCTTCAAAAAAATAATCAACGTATAAAAAACATGGAATCTATAGAAATTAATAAAACCACTGATGAATTCTACTTAAACTTGCTTCCAAACATCGATATCAGTCCTATTTTTATTATGGGAGATCATCGCTCAGGAACAACCTTGTTGTACAAATTATTAGTAGCAACGCAGTGCTTCAACTTTGTCAAAGCCTACCATATTATAAAGTATAAAGAGATTTTATCAAACTATCTAAATAAAACTGAAAATAAGGTGATTAAAGAGTTAGATCAACTTTTACGATCCCTGAACATAAATAATCGTATTATTGATAACGTGGAAGCAACTCCAGATTTGCCAGAAGAATATGGATTTATTCTTAAAAATAGAGGCTATGAATTTTACCTGAATTCTGAGAATTTATTTTTGTTTATAGAGCTATGTAAAAAAATTCAATTTATTTCCAATCTAGATAGACCATTATTAGTTAAAAATCCTTGGTGCTTTCCTCATTTTATATATGTTAAAAAAGTTTTTCCAAAATCTAAGTTTATCTTCATTCATCGACACCCACTTCACGTTATTAATTCAAAACTGAAAGCTACACGCTCTATATTAGCTGCTAAAAACCCTTATGTTGCACTGCTATCGCAAATGTATACACAGATATTTGAAAAACCTGTGCAACGCTTTTTTTATCAGGCTTTATACTCATCTTACTTCAATTTGGGATTACGTCGAGTCATTCAGCAGTCTGTTCAATCCACAACCTACTTCTTACAAAATGTTGATTTATTGCCTAATACAGATTATGTATCTGTCAAGTATGAAGATATTTGTCATCATCCTAAGGCAACTATTTTCAGTATTTTGCAATTTCTAGGACTACAGTCAAAAGCTGATTTAGCTTATGAAACTCTGATCGAACCACGTTCCGTTAACTTGCTACCAGAGGTGCAAAGAAAGTACAAACATATTTGCCAGGAGCTTAAACCATACTTATCATACCATGGGTACGATACTGAGGGTGGTGTTTGACCACCCTGATTGTTGAAAAGAGATGTAAGTTTTTTCTTGCTGGAGGTAAACAATAATCAATAGCAGGATGAGTTTAAGCGGAATTAGAAGCCATTTTGAGAATGCGTTGATTAAATCGCTTACCCTTTATTACCATAGGAACCCCTTTTTCAGGTGTCATTAAAAGACCTTTGCGTACTGGTTGTACAGGTTTACTTCCCACCAGTTCCATGTGCCAATGAGCAAGTACTTTAGCCAAAACTAGCTTCATTTCAAACAGGGCAAATGCCATACCAAGACAGCGACGGTTCCCACCTCCAAAGGGTAAATACTCATAGGGTAAAAATTGACGTTCTAGAAAGCGTTCTGGTTTAAACTGCTTGGGTTCAGGGTATAAATCTTCGCGATGATGAGTTAGATAAATACAGGGAGAGACTATCATACCTGGTTCAAACTGGTAACCCATAATTTGTAGTGAGGATTTGACCACTCGCGGGAAAGCAAACAGCGTTACGGGATAAATACGCAGTGTTTCTTGACATACGGCATTCAAATAAGGCAATCGGAAAATGGTATTAGGATCTGAATTTCCACCCAAGGAGTCTAACTCTTGTAGTAGTTTCTGGCGTACCTCTGGTAGATAATGAATCCAGTAAAATGCCCATGCTAATGAAGTGGCAGTAGTTTCGTGACCTGCTACCAACAGAGTAATTAACTCATCACGTAATTCTACATCGCTCATCGCCTCACCCCCTTCATCACGAGCCGACATCATTAAAGACAAAATATCAGTCCGAGATAGATCTAATTGCTGGCGACGTTCTGCGATTTCGGCGTAGATGAGTTCATCGATTTGCTGCCGTTGGCGTAGGAAGTGTCCCCATGGACTCCAAGGACCTAAATCCTGTTGCAGTGCTGGGAAAAGAAGTGTGGCAGCTTGTAAAAGAGGGAGCTTGGGATTCAGTCTTGCAGTAAGGAGTTCTTTTAACTGTGCGTAACGGGAACCTTCCTCTAAACCAAAAACAGCTTTTAAAATGACCTCGAAGGATATCTCCTGCATGGACGAACGTACTGAAAAGGGTTCGCCAATTTTCCACCGTGACGTCACTTCAAGAATAATGTCATGGATAAGTTGACCATAAGCTAACATCCGTTCTCCATGAAAAGGGGGAGTCAAAAGCTTTCGCTGTCGTTGGTGGCGCTTTCCTGAGAGGGCGATCAATGACTGCTGTCCCAGCAAAGGGAGTTTAATACCCGCTGCTTCACCAGAGTCTAACTGGTTTGGACTGGCGCTAAAAATCTCCTGAATCCCTTGAGGGTTGCTAATTAATACAGTTGGCTTACTGCCTATGCCAATTGGAAAAGTGAAAATATCACCATACTGTTGAGCGTAGGTTTCCAGCACCTCTAGGGGTTGAGTCAGCCACTGGATCTGATGCAGCAAGGGTCGAGTCGGAGGATTATCAGGCAGTTTCAGTGTAGGCATTTAATGGTTTATTAAGGGAGTAATGGCGTTATGAGGCAGACATAACTCATTAACGCCTAGTTTTAAGCAATTATTGCATTTGTACGATGATCAGCACAATAAAGCCGAACATACATTTAACCTATATCCCACGCTTGCATAAGTCAGAATCCTTTGTTTAAGTAACTTACTCCTTAGGGTAGATTCAACAAATCCTTCAGATTCATTACTATCTGGAAAATATCAATCCCTACTACCTTATGGAAACTTATGATGTCATCATCATCGGTGCGGGTCATAATGGTTTAGTTTGTGCAGGTTATTTGCTCAAGTCAGGTTACAGCGTTTTGCTACTCGAAAAGCGTTCTGTCGTAGGTGGAGCCGCTACAACAGAGGAAGCCATGCCAGAAGAAGCTCCGGGCTTCTACTTTAACCTTTGTGCGATCGATCACGAATTTATTCACCTAGGACCAGTTGTTGAAGAACTCGAGTTAACCAAGTTTGGACTTGAGTATCTATACTGCGATCCCACTATTTTCTGTCCTCATCCTGATGGCAAGTATTTCTTAGCTCATCGCTCCGTTGAAAAGACTTGTGCCGAAATCGCTCGCTATAGCCAGCGTGATGCCCAGAAGTATCGAGAGTATATGGACTTTTGGCATCGCCTGATTCAAGCCATTACTCCTATATTCAACGCCCCCCCTAAATCGATTATTGACATTTTAGGGAACTATGGGTTGCATAACCTGCAAGACATGCTTTCATTGCTAGGAGGCGTGGATAAAAGCCTGGACTTGCTCCGTACTATGCTGACAAGTCCTAAGGATTCATTAAATGAGTGGTTTGACTGCGAATTTGTCAAAGCCCCCTTAGCTAGACTTGCCTCTGAACTGGGGGCTTCTCCGGCGGAGAAAACGATCGCGATTGGTGCGATCATGATGGCACTCCGCCATGACCCTGGTACCGCCAGACCTCGTGGGGGTACGGGTGCCTTAGTCCAAGCGTTGATTAAGCTGGTGAACCATCATGGAGGCACTATCTTATGTGATCAGCATGTTGAGCAGATTCTCATGGGCAACAATGGACGAGCCGAAGCCGTTCGGGTTGCCGGGGGTCAGGAGTATCGGGCGACGAAGGGGATTATCTCCAGCATTGACGCCCAGCGTCTCTTTCTTCAGCTTATTGACCCAGCCGATGCCCAAGCGATCGCGCCTCAGTTAAACGAGCGGATCAAGCGTCGGATTGTCAATAGTAATGATGGTATTTTGAAGATCGACTGCGCCCTCTCAGAAGCACCCCGTTTTGAAGCGTATGACCATAAAGATGAATATCTAATGGGGTCAGTGCTAATTGCCGACTCGATCAACCAGGTAGAAGCAGCTCATAATTTGCCGATCATGGGACAGATTCCGGATCAGGATATCTCGTTGTGGGTGGCTGTGCCAACCGTCCTCGATCCCTCCATGGCGCCAGAGGGTAAACATACGCTATGGATTGAGTTTTATGCCCCCTATCAAATTCGTGGCGCTGAGGGGACGGGTTTGTTTGGTACAGGGTGGACAGAGGAGCGAAAGAACCAAGTAGCGGATCGGATCATAGACAAACTGGCAGAGTATGCGCCAAACGTCAAAGATGCCGTCATTGCCCGTCGCGTTGAGAGTCCGGCTGATTTAAGCGATCGCCTCGGGGTTTACAAAGGTAATCATTATCACATTGATATGACCCTAGAACAGATGATCTTTTTCCGCCCTCTACCCGAAATTGCCAATTATCAAACCCCCATTGATGGATTATTCCTAACGGGGGCGGGAACCCACCCTGGTGGCTCAATTTCTGGTCTACCCGGACGTAATTGCGCTCGTGTATTTCTCAACACCCAGCAGCCCTTCAGCCAGAACGTCAAAGAAGCCGGAAACTGGCTTAAATCCCGATTTGAGTATGTTTCTAAACTTTCCCAATAAAGCCGTGATTGGGTAAATGTTAACCAGAGTAGGTTGGGTTGAGGAACGAAACCCAACGCAAACGGCTTAGCTTAAACATTTGGTGTAAACCTTACTCCCGCAGTGATTTAATTCCATAAAACCATTAGGAGAAAACCATGGAGACTAGCGATTTTCAAACTCAAAGCGAAAACGTTCCGTATCCCAGCATTCCACCCCTCATCGATAGCCGGGAGACAGAATATCGGGGAACAGGAATTACCAGTTCGGTCGCGATTTTTGGTCATCCTATCCATCCGATTATTGTCATCTTCCCGATCGCATTCTTGAGTGGTGTCGCTGGTACAGATATCGGTTATTGGTTAACCCGCGATGTATTTTGGTCAAGAGCCTCAGTTTGGCTATTGGGACTGGGATTACTCTCAGCGATTGCAGCCGCGTTAATTGGTCTTGTAGACTTCCTGCGTATTTCCCGAGTTCGCCAGCGTACAGCGGGTTGGGTACATGCGCTGCTCAATGTAGGGGTACTGGTGTTGAGTGGTGTTAACTTTTTCCTCCGATTGGGCAAACCAGTGACTATTATTATTCCCGTGGGACTGATCCTTTCCTCAATCGTGGCAATTCTGCTATTAGCAAGCGGTTGGTATGGCGGTGAATTAATGTTCCGTCATAAGGTGGGTATCGTTGGTTCTGGTGAGACTCATGTGTCCTGAGCAGGCAGGATCTACCTTGTGACACATGCAGTTGTCACCCATAACTCCTAACATAAATTGGCGAATGATGTGAATTACGCAACAGCGTTTACCAATAAATAGAAAACATCACTTCAATACAACTTAGGAGGTAGGAGTTTGACTACATTAACCCGAACGGCACAAGCACAATGGAATGGCGACTTGAAAAGCGGCAATGGTCACATTAATGCATCAAGTCATATCCTCAACGATACTCCCTACACCTTTTCCACGCGCTTCGAGGATACCCCAGGTACAAATCCTGAAGAACTGCTTGCCTCTTCCCATGCGGCTTGTTACACCATGGCGCTTGCTCATACTTTGGCAGAAAAAGGCTATAAAGCTGAAAGTCTTCAAACGCAGGCATTCTGCTCGATAGAATCTCAGGAAAATGGGGGATTCAAGATTACCAAAATGCGTCTAGCCACGCAAGGACAAGTTCCTAACCTGGACGATACTCTATTTGGACAGATTGCCCAAGAAGCGGAGAAAGCTTGTCCAATTTCTAATGCTTTGCGTCAAAATGTAGAAATCGAACTTGATGCGGCTTTAACTAAGTAGGGGCTGCTGAATAAGTGTTGTGGTGAGGGGGAGCTGGGGAAGCTGGGGAAGCTGGGGAAGCTGGGGGAGCAAGGGTATATTTTTCCTGAGCAAGGTGATGCCATACTTATGAAGAATGCTACCCCATTTCCTTACACTTTATCCACTGTCTATACGCCTCAAAGCCTTGATTTATAAGGGTTCCCAGTGTGTGCAGCAAGCCCTAAGTAGTTGGACATCATTAAAATTGAGCATGAGGACAAGGGAACAGGGAACGGGGAACACCTCGACTTACCTCGACTCCGCTCGGTAACACGCTCGGTGTCTCACAGGGAACAGTAAGGATTTGACGCTCGTTAACTTTTCTTAGTACAGCAGATAGAAATGTAGGGTGGGCATTGCCCACCCTACATTTTACCGAGTATCTAATTCGGAGAACTAGCTGTTGATGCTAGGAGCCGTCAGAGCTACGGGAGTAGCTTCACCAGCCGCCAAGTCTAAGGGGAAGTTGTGAGCGTTGCGCTCGTGCATGACTTCAAATCCTAAGTTGGCGCGGTTGAGTACGTCTGCCCAGGTGTTGACGACACGACCTTGGGAATCCAGGATTGACTGGTTAAAGTTGAAACCGTTGAGGTTGAAAGCCATGGTGCTGATACCCAGTGCTGTGAACCAGATACCAACCACGGGCCACGCACCTAAGAAGAAGTGCAGAGAACGGCTGTTGTTGAAGGAAGCATATTGGAAGATTAACCGACCAAAGTAGCCGTGAGCGGCAACGATGTTGTAGGTTTCTTCTTCTTGCCCAAACTTGTAGCCGTAGTTCTGGGATTCAACTTCGGTGGTTTCACGAACCAGAGAGCTGGTTACCAGAGAACCGTGCATGGCGCTGAACAAGGCACCGCCGAATACACCAGCCACACCGAGCATGTGGAACGGGTGCATCAGGATGTTGTGCTCAGCTTGGAACACGAACATGAAGTTGAAGGTTCCAGAGATGCCCAGAGGCATACCATCGGAGAAAGAACCTTGACCGATGGGGTAGATGAGGAACACGGCGGTAGCAGCAGCTACAGGTGCGCTGTAAGCTACGCAGATCCAAGGACGCATACCTAAGCGGTAGGATAGTTCCCACTCACGTCCCATGTAGCAGAAGACGCCAATGAGGAAGTGGAAGGCTACCAACTGGTAAGGACCACCGTTGTAAAGCCACTCATCTAAGGATGCAGCTTCCCAGATGGGATAGAAGTGCAAGCCGATGGCGTTGGAGGAAGGAACAACAGCACCAGAGATGATGTTGTTACCGTACAGTAAGCTTCCAGCAACAGGCTCGCGGATGCCATCGATGTCCACAGGGGGAGCGGCGATGAAGGCGATGATGAAACAGGTGGTAGCGGTTAAGAGAGTAGGGATCATCAGTACACCGAACCAGCCGATATACAGGCGGTTTTCGGTGGAAGTCACCCAGCTACAGAACCGTTCCCACAAAGACGCGCTTTCGCGACGTTGTACTGTGGTAGTCATAATTCGATTAGTGCTATTACTTCATGATTCGATTGAAGCAAGGCAAAATTTTTGCCTCATCTTTAATGGTATTCATATTTATTTGAATCTTCCACTGGTTTTATTAATTAATTAAATAGTTTTTATAAGCTAGGCTTATAAATCAGAAATCAAAGTAGATATAAGGTAAACCGCCTTCAGGCGCTAGCAACCACACGGCATAAAGGCACAGCGGCACCAAGAGCAATTTCAGGGGCCAGTTGAGTTGTAACTTCAAACCCCGATGAATCCCATAAACACCCGCCATGAACAGGGCAACGATGACCAACAGCAGTGTAAACTCGAAGCGTTCTAAGCCAAAGGCGGTCAAATAAACATTTTCGGCAAACTGCACATCGGCGGGTTGACCCCAGAGGTTCTGAATTACAAAGCCAGCTTGTTTGAGATTAGGTAGCCGGAAGAAAATCCAAGACATGAACACCATCCATTGAGTAATTGCCCACGCCACTAGCACCCCGACTCCCGTTTGCCACCATCCTTTTAGCCAAGCGAAGCGGTCTGATAGGGTTTGGGTTAAACGATGCACCACCAAAGCCAAACCGTGCAATCCTCCCCACACGACAAATCCCCAAGCCGCACCATGCCAAATGCCAATAATCAGCATGACAACAAACAAGTTCAGACAGGTTCGACCTAATCCTTTACGTGACCCACCTAAGGGAAAATAGAGATAGTTGCGAATCCAATCCCCTAACGTAATATGCCAGCGCCGCCAGAAATCGGCAATGCTGGTACTAAAGTAAGGAAAATTAAAGTTTTCGGGCAGGTTAAATCCCATGAGGATAGCACTCCCCCGGGCAATATCGACATAGCCGCTAAAATCCAGATACAGTTGTAATCCGTAGGCAAAAATAGCCAGCCACAAATCGCCACTACCCGCCCGTTCTAAGTTGCCAAAACATAGATCAACAAAAATTCCGATGCGATCAGCTAAAAGTGCCTTTTTTACTGCACCACTGGCAATCAACCATAGTCCTTCACTCAAGCGATCAAAACTGGGAAATTGGATATCTTTAAACTCGCTAGCGAACTGATGGTAGCGAGTAATCGGACCAGAAATGAGTTTCGGGAAAAATAATTTATAGGTGGCAAATTGTAAGCCTTGGCGCGTCGCGGGTGCGCCTCGATACACATCAATTAAATAGGCAATACATTCAAAAACAAAAAACGAAAGCCCCAAGGGAGCAATTAAGCGATCGCTAATCCAGCTTGCCCCCTCTCGCGCCACGGGTAAATTCAAGGGGGCGGAGATATTCGTCAGGATAAATGGGACATACTTGAAGCTGACCAAACAGAGAATATTTAATCCAATCCCTAGCCACAAGAGTCTCAAACGTTTCTGATTCCAAAGTTCTTGTGCCATTAACCACTCTTCATTGGAGAGACGGTTATTGTTGAGATGTGACCCAGGGGATGTATTGACCGCAATTTTCTGCCCTAAATAAAAATTGAGCCAAACTATGAACAATAGCAGCGGAATGTATTGAATTTGTAAGCTGCTATAAAAAAGCAAACTGGCAATTAGAAGTATCCATAATCGCCACGATGAAGAACGCTGGCTCCAGTAAATAAACAGGACACCTAGCAAGAATAATCCATAAGTGATGGAGATAAATGCCATTTTTTTAGGAAATGGGGAATGGGGAATAGGGAATGGGGAATGGGGAATGGGGAATGGGGAATAGGCAATAGGGAATGGTTAATCGGGAATAGGGAATGGTTAATCGGCAATGGTTAATAGTAAAGGGCGACCCGACCTAATTGAAGGATTGGTGTTGGAAATTAGAGCAAGCGGGTCGCCCCTACAGTTTGCAAAGGACATAAGACCAATGACATAAGACCAATGACGCTTAAAATCCCAATCATCCTATCTTGATGAGAGAACTAAATTCTCTGTGTAATCAGTGTCAATAAGCTCTCACCTCCCTACCCTTATCTCCCCAATAAATTCGTGAAATCAGTGTTTTGACCAAGGACAAATTCACTAATCTCCAACTAATAATGCCCAGGGAATCATCGGGTCTTTCGCCAACTGATTAGAAACATCATACGCTCCAAAGCGATTCAGATGACTGGGGTCAGAAAAATGATCGGGTTTGCCGAGTAATAATCCACTTAAATCCCGAAAAATGAGTTCCCGTTCGACAGCATTCGCGTGCATGTATTGCTTAAATTGCTGTTCGTACTTAAGACGGACGGGATCTAAGTAATCGTTGGTCAAGGGTAGATTCACAAAAACCACAGTAATGTCATGTTCCTGAGCAAATGTTAACAGGGCATCAAATGCCTGATCTTGCTTACCCCGAAGCTGGAAGGATTGATAATCGCCATCATACGCCCCCGCCACTCTGGGATGGTTCTGGTAGTACGTTTCTGGGTCAAAGCGAATGGATAAGGGCAGGAAGCCATCCATATCAATGGACATATCTTGGTCTAAGTCTGGCTTGGATTCAGGAGAACTGGAGACATTGGGCAAGGTTTTCACCAAGGAGACAAACTGATCTCTCAATAGGGATTTGAGTTGATCCCGTTGAGGATAAGTTGAGGATAGTCCTGCCAAAAGTTGATTCGTTCCCTCGTCAAGGGATTGATAACTTCTCCTCAATGCTGCCAACGGCTGGGAGGTTTGGTTGGCTTGGGCGGGTTGCTGACCTGGGGTATTGGGAAATGTGCCAGCATTAAGCTGACGGTAACCTTCGGAATCTGCGATCGCCTCAAAGGTAGCATCAACTCGACCACTATTAAAGGCGCGAGCGCCATCTGCCACGATAATTAATTTCGGCAATTGATCCGGGGTGAGAATCCGGCGTGTCATTAAGTCTACAATCTGAGCCGTGGCACCATTAATGCCGAAATTAAACACATCAATGCCGGAATACCCCTCAACTGCTAACGCCTCTTCTAATGCCACCGGATCAATGCCGCGCATAGCTCGGGAACTGCCCATAATTAGCACATCAGGGCGATTTCCTTGTTGCAGGCGCTCTTGGTAAAGGGCTAACTTTTGATCGAGCAGTTGGTTATTAAACGGGGGATTCGAGGAACGGGCGAGGGCTAACATCGCCGCTTGCGTGGCATCTCCTCGCTCCGAGGGTAAGGAATCATCAATGATAATGCTTTTATCTCCTTCGCGGGTAAACCCAGAGGCGTTAAAGTCTTCGGCATCCTGATTGTTATTCTGTTGCAACGAGAGTTCAGCCAAATCTACCGGAATCGGTGACTCCTCTGCTGCTGATGCCGCATCTCGCCGGGGTAAACTGCCTTGGGGTTGCAGGATGCGACCAACGGGTCGATCAATCAAAAACATCAGCAATAATCCCATAATCCCCCACACCAATGACACTTTAACCGCTTGTGACGATTCAGAACTGGTGCGTTGGGTATCGACGGTGACACGTTGATTGTCTGGGGTGGGGACAAAAAGCTGGGTCGAACACAACCAGCGTCCAATTGTGCCAACGGCGGTTTTTGACCTACGCTGTACATCCTCTTTGAGCGTTGTGTCTGGTTTATGCTGACGCGATACCGATTGTTCGGTGGGAACAACTAACTCGCTAATGTCTGTATTAGAGGTAACAAATTCCGGAGTGGATTCTGAGGTCAACCGTCGGCGTTCGGTCAAATCTACCCCATAATTCCAGGCGGGAGAGGTTGCGCCAGCCGAACGTCCGTAAATCCGGACGCCAGCGATATTGGGGATGGCAAGCTGACGCAGCAGCCGTACAATGGGTAGGCTCACTTGCGCTTTAGAGGGACACAGGGGCGCTTCGCTCATAATGTGCAGCAAGTCGTGTTGACGACGCACTTTGAGTTGAATCCCACCCGTGGCTAGTCGCTGATCCAAATCGGGATTGAGCAACCGTTGTAGTAAAAAGGTGAGGGCATTTAGATTACCCTGTTGCCCTAAGGTATAGCTAGAAGAGGCGAGTTGGGGTTTTTCACTCGCGGGTAAGGTTACCCAATCCACCCAGACGGGTTTTTCCGGTTCAGGTTCGAGGGAAAAGTAATCCGATTCAACGCCATAAATGGTTGCCGCTTTAATCCCTTGGGGTTTTAATGATTTGAGCAGAGGCGCGATCGCATTCATGGCAGTGGTTTGGTCAGGAACTGGAGTTTTGCCCAGATCCAAGGCACTGCAAAACAGATGCAGGGTGGTTTCTTTCAAGACCGCCCGCACCGTCATCCCCACTCGCGCTAGCATTTGATTCGACAGCGTGGCGATCGCTTCCACATCTGCCCAACGCGCCCAATCCTTGAGCATCACGTCAGAGGGTGTCAAATCCACCCGCACCATCCATTCGGGTTTGGCTTCTCCGCGCACTTGAGCGCAGATGGCGGCGTCTTTAAACTCAGTCAGTTCCAGAGAGCGTAACTGCTGCACAATTGGCTCAGACAGTAATGCTACATCTGGGCTATAGTTCGACGTACAGATAACCCACAGCCGCCGATGATCAGGTTGTGAGGATTGGGACGGGATTTTGGGTTTTTGCTTGACGAGGGACTGTTCTCGATTGTCCTTGGTTGGCAAGTCCTGAATCTGGACATTGACACTCACACCCAAATGACTCAGATTAGCACTGAGATACCGGGCGATCGCGTCTGGGGAACCCGAACGGGCGAGACTTTCATGGGAGATGACAAACGCGGATTGAACAGGTGTCGTTTCCCAGGAGGACTCAGGACGAGATTCAGTGTCATGGGTATCTGTGTTGAGGCGAATTTCCTTAACCCATTCCGGACGTGATTGGGAAACTTGACGCCCGTAGATAATAATTTGGTAGATCGGGGTTTCCAGAGCAATCGGAAAGATGGCGGTGTCTGGCTTAGTTTTAAGGGCTTTAAGCAAACGATTGACTACCGTTTGAGCGGGAATACGTTCACGGCTTTCACAAAGAATATGTAAATTATTCCCTCGTAACCGGACTCTCAGGCACACCCCCGGTTGACCGATGGCATCGTAGACCCATTGAGCCAAAGAGGACGGATGATTGTTGTAGTTGCGCTCTTCGACATCCAACATTACAAATTTGTTACCTGGACTGATAATGGCGGCTATTTTTTCCTCTCATGATTGCACATTCCGCGAAAAACGGAGGAGTTGGGCGCAGGACAGCAGAGGAGAATGTAGAGACGTGCCATGGCACGTCTGGGAGCAGCGAAAGTTGGAGCAACTATAGTCTAGTATCAAATTGGGATCGGTCTTGGTCTTTGTAAACGATTAACTGTTGTTCGTGCGAGGTTGAATTTTAGTTATGGCATCAGTGAACCCAGATCCACAGGTAGCAGTCAATCCCTTACCGGAGTCTGCTAAACATTCAGCAGACCTCCTATTAAGTTTAGCCACAGGTCCGATGCTTGTGGGGGTGATTTCCCTAAACACGATTGGCTCATGGCTGCAACAGGTAGGGGAAGCCAGCGAGGAAGTCTTTCGGGGCGATCGCTTACCGATTCTTCCCTTTCCAGAGACGCCTCCTTCCCCCTCTAACGAAGAGTAGGTGGAAAACTGCAAAGAATTTGTCAATAATGAAACTATACAGGGTAGCATTAACCCCGTACAATGGATCATCCTTGTCTTAGTGCCAACAGACCCTATGAGTTCTCTCCTCCACTCATCCAATCAGGAATTGACCATCCCATCTACATCCCAATCAAAACTCCTGTTGCGTCACCGCATCAAAGTTGTGGAACAGTTGTGGGAGTCGGTTCTCCTTTCTGAATGTGGTCAAGAACTGGTCGATTTGCTGGCGTCTTTGCGCCAATTAAGTTCGCCAGAAGGACAAGCCACGGGGTTTTCGCTTTCATCGATTCCGGAAGTGATCGAAGGGCTTGACCTTAACGCCGCGATTCGGGCATCTCGTGCTTTTGCGCTTTATTTCCAACTGATTAATGGTGTCGAACAACATTACGAACAGCGCGATCAACAACTTTTGCGACGGGCTACCTACAATACATTAGCGGGGAGCGATCGCACCTCTGGCACCTCGATGAAAGCTAATGGCAGTTCACTCCCAGCATCCAACAACGGTGACGAGGCTAAACCATCTGGGAGTGAACCGATGGCGGATTTATTAGAAAAACGTTGGCAGGACGATAGAAAAGCCAAAAACACCAACAGTACCTTCCATTGGCTATTTCCTTATCTACGCGACCTCAACGTACCTCCCCAGCATATTCAGCGGCTAATTGATAATCTGGATATTCGCCTAGTCTTTACCGCACACCCGACAGAAATTGTCCGACATACGATTCGACAAAAACAACGGCGTATTTCTACAATCCTGCAACAGCTTGACCAAGCTGAGGAAGCCTCCCGCGCCTTAGGGTTGAACTCATCCTGGGAAGTAGAAGACTACACCGAACAACTTAGAGAAGAGATTCGGCTGTGGTGGCGTACCGATGAACTGCATCAATTTAAGCCCACGGTTCTGGATGAGGTGGATTACACCCTCCACTATTTTCAAGAAGTCTTGTTTGATGCCATTCCCCAACTCTATCACCGCTTAAAACAGGGTATACAATCGTCCTTTCCTTGGCTGAATCCACCCCGGAAAAACTTCTGTAAGTTTGGCTCTTGGGTGGGGGCGGATCGAGATGGAAACCCCTCAGTTAAACCGGAAGTGACCTGGCAAACGGCTTGCTATCAAAGAAATCTGGTTCTGGAAAAATATATCCACTCGGTTAAACATCTGAACAATTTGTTGAGCTTGTCATTGCACTGGAGTGATGTCCTACCGGAACTATTGGACTCTCTGGAGCAAGATCGCTCCCAAATACCGGAGGTTTATGAGCAACTGGCGATTCGTTACCGCCAAGAACCCTATCGCCTCAAACTTTCCTACATTCAGCAACGACTGGAAAATACACTGGAGCGTAATCTCCACCTGTCTCAGAGCCAACCCCTACAGCCAATTCGTCAGGAAACAACAAATCCCTGCATTTACAACTCTGACCAAGAGTTTTTGGCAGAGTTGCGACTGATTCAACGTAACCTAGCGGAGACGGGGTTAAGTTGTCAGGAACTTGAGACGCTGATCTGTCAGGTGGAAATTTATGGGTTTAATCTGGCACATTTGGACATTCGGCAGGAAAGTTCTCGTCATAGTGATACGATGCACGAGATTACTGAGTATCTGCAAATTCTACCCAAGCCCTATAACGAATTATCCGAAGCCGAACGCACCGAATGGTTAACCAAGGAGTTACCCACGCGCCGCCCCTTAATTCCGGGTGAACTCCCCTTTTCTCCAGCAGCCAGCGAAATCATTGAAACGTTCCGCATGTTGCGGCGGCTGCAACATGAGTTTGGTGAACAAATTTGCCAAACCTATATTATTAGCATGAGCCATGAAGCCAGCGACTTGTTGGAAGTGTTGCTCTTGGCTCAGGAAGCTGGACTCTATGATCCAGCAACGGGGAGGAGTAGTATTCAGGTTGTCCCCTTATTTGAAACCGTAGATGACTTGAAGCGGGCACCAAGGGTGATGAAATCCCTATTTGAGTTACCCCTGTATCGGGCATGTTTAGCTGGCGGTTATGAGGCGCTGAAGGAATGCGAGAAAGCGATGGGCAACGAGGATTCCCCGGCTTTCCCATCTTATCCTCAACCGTTGCAGGAGATAATGCTGGGCTACTCAGACAGTAATAAGGATTCTGGGTTCTTAAGCAGTAATTGGGAAATTCACAAAGCCCAAAAAGCCCTACAGCAAATTGCCGAAGACTATGGGATTGCTGTACGTATTTTCCACGGACGCGGCGGTTCCGTGGGGCGTGGCGGTGGACCAACCTATGAGGCGATTCTGGCGCAACCCGGGCGGAGTATCCAGGGACGGATTAAGATTACGGAACAGGGTGAAGTGCTGGCGTCGAAGTATTCTTTGCCGGAGTTGGCACTTTATCACCTGGAAACTGTGACCACGGCGGTGATTCAAGCAAGTTTGCTGGGAAGCGGCTTTGACAACCTGGAACCGTGGAACGAAATCATGGAAGAATTGGCGGTGCGATCGCGCCAACATTATCGGGGGTTTGTCTATGAGCAGCCGGATTTCTTGGATTTCTTTAATGAAGTGACGCCGATTCAGGAAATTAGCCAGTTGCAAATCAGTTCCCGTCCCACTCGTCGCGGTGGTAAGAAAGATTTTAGCAGTCTACGGGCAATTCCTTGGGTGTTTAGTTGGACACAAAGTCGTTTCTTATTACCCAGTTGGTATGGCGTAGGTGCGGCGTTGAAAGGGTTTTTGGATGAAGAACCCGAAGAAAATTTGAAGCTGTTGCGTTATTTTTACTTCAAGTGGCCCTTCTTTAAGATGGTTATCTCTAAGGTAGAGATGACGTTGGCAAAAGTGGATCTACAAATTGCGGGTCATTATGTGGAGAAATTGTCCCATCCCGATGATCGAGAACGGTTTGATCGGTTATTCCAGCAAATTAGCGAGGAATTTAACCTGACTCGTGAGTTAATCTCGTTAATTACCGGACATAAGCAGTTACTGGATGGTGATCCAGAATTACAGCGATCGGTACACTTGCGGAATGGTACGATTGTTCCCCTGGGTTTCTTGCAAGTCTCTTTGCTGAAACGGTTGCGCCAGCATAGCAGTCAGATGGCATCGGGATTTGTCCAATCTCGGTATAGTAAAGGTGAGTTACTGCGGGGTGCGTTGTTGACAATTAACGGGATTGCTGCGGGTATGCGGAATACAGGTTGATTGTCATTGGTCATTGGTCATTGGTGATTGGTCATTGGTCATTGGTGATTGGTCGTTGTAGGGGCGACCCGCCTGCACTAATGAACAACACCAATAAACTCAATTGGATCGGGTCGCCCTGTACTGGCGTGGCGCAGTGAAAATTGTGGGATGAATATTACCATTGAATCGGGCGCACGTCGGTCATCCGTGCCAACTTAAGGTCGAAAACCAATGCTGGTAAGGTTTTCAGCTATGTTTATCTACTGCTCAACCTTTCCCTCTCATCCCCTAACCCCAACTCCGGACCCCCCTCGTTCCCCCCTACAAGAGGGGGGAGGACAGAGGATGCTTCGCTTTTGTTGCACGGGAGAAGGAGGATCGGATGCTCTTGCTCCCCTCTCCCCGGCGTGGGAGAGGGGCTGGGGGAGAGGGGTTGAGCTTAAGTTGACACCAATGACGTCGGTGCGCCCCTACGGTGGAACAGGTTGTAGGTTGGGTTTCGGCGCGTCAACCCAACAAAAATGACTCAGCCAACGCTATAAACTTATGCTCCAACAAATCCAGATAGAAAACTACAAATCCATTCAAAAGCTAAAGTTAGGCTTGGGGCGTGTAACTGTATTAATTGGTGAAAATGGTTCGGGTAAGAGTAATATCCTGGAAGCGATCGCTTTAGCCTCAGCCGCTGCGAATGATAAATTAGATAATGAATTTTTGTTTTCCAGGGGAATCAGGGTTACCAACCCGGAATATATGCGTTCAGCTTTTGATAAAGAGCAGATTACCCAAGGAATAAAAATTAATTTTTACGAAAAAAATTCAGATTTTAAATTTGGTTATATCCTTCAAAATAACAATCAGCCCTATTCTTCATGGTTGATAGAAGAAAATAAAATTGACAAAAAAAAAGAACAAAAAATTGAGAATGATATCCGAAAAAAATACAGTCCAATTATTCCAGTTAATGTAGAAAATTTAGAGATTAAATTCGATGATAATTTTATTTTAGAAACGATTTTAAGGAAAAAGGAACAGTTTATAAAACAAGAAGTTCATCAAAGTTACTTGGATAATTTTTTGATTTACTCTCCAGAAAATTTCGCCTTAAGACAGTTTGAGAAAGAAGGGCAAATTCAACCACTAGGAATTAATGGCGAAGGATTATTTAAACTTCTCAAAGTATTAAATTTAGATCAAAGTAAAATTAATGAACTCAAAGAAAAACTAAAGTTGCTGTTTTGGTTTGAAGATTTCACCATTCATGCTGAATTCCTTGATAGTGAAAAAAGCCTGAAGACAAAAGATAGGTATTTAGATCCAGACTTATCTGCCTTTGACCAAAAAAGTGCAAATGAAGGATTTCTATTTTTATTGTTTTATTTTGCGCTTTTTATTAGTGACGATACACCGCGTTTTTTTGCCATAGATAATATTGACGCTTCACTGAACCCCAAATTATGCAGCCAGTTAATGCGAGAATTAGTTCAGTTAGCCAAAAAGTATGATAAGCAAGTTATCATTACCACCCATAATCCAGCAATTTTAGATGGATTAGACTTAGATGATCCGGAGCAACAACTCTGGGTTATTTACCGGAATAAATTTGGACATACCAAAGCTAGACCTGTTGAAAAGCCCACTCCTCTGGAAGGACAAGATCCGGTAAAATTATCAGAAGCATTCATGAGAGGCTACATCGGCGGACTTCCGAAAAATTTCTAGCGATGACAACTTTTGGCTTGATAGCAGAAGGCATAACGGATCAAGTGGTTATTGAAAATATTTTAATCGGGTATTTTAACAATCCTGATATTATCGTTAACCCCCTGTTGCCTCTCAGGGATGAAACCGATAAAAACAGAGTTGAGAATTATAGCAATTGGTTAAAAGTATTTGACTATTGTGCTTCTAGTAAATTTAAAGAAGCGTTTCAATTTAGCGATTATCTGATTATCCAAGTCGATACGGATACCTCAGAAGAAGTGCATTATGATATTCCTAAGTATCAAGATGGGGAAGAATTGACTCCTGAAGAGTTAATTGATAAAGTCGTGGAAAAGTGCCAAGGATTAATAGGCGAAGATTTTTACTATAAATACCAAGCCAGAATCATCTTTGCTATTTCTGTTTATTCAACGGAGTGTTGGCTGCTTCCCCTTTACTTCACCAATGATAAACAAGCGGCACAAACAAAAAATTGTTTCCAGCGATTAAGCCGCCAGTGTCAGCAAACTATCCGTAAAAACTATAATGAGTATGATTCTCTTTCAAGAAACTACTGCAAAAATAAAGTGCTAATGAAAAATTACGCCCGAAATCCCAGCCTAAAGATTTTTGTAGAAGGAGTTCAGGCGAAAAACATTGTTATAGACGATGAACTTGTTTAAAATAAGTTAAGTTAAAATATTGCATAAGCGCCACAACCTTTTGGCTGAAGGTCGTTGTAGGGGCGACCCGCTTGCACTAATGAACAACACCAATGTACTCAATAAATTCGGGTCGCCCTCTACTGGCGCGGCGCAGCGAAAATTGTGGAATAGATATTATCATTGAATCGGGCGCACGTCGGTGCGCCCCTACGGTGGAACGATTTCAATAATCGTTTGTTCTGGAAAATCGTGGCGGTTCCAAATTGCGCCGTTGTCTAGGTGAATGATAATTGCATGAATGTATCCCCGTGCGATGGGTTGAGTCAAAATACTGATCAACAATCCACCCAAACACTCAATACTCTCTACATCTCTACTCGCCATCCGCTTGCAGGACATCTGCATAAAGCTGCTGACTGACTCTAAACCTTGCCTGGACAATCAAATTATCCATCACAGGTTTAACAGCCAGAATTCGCCCTAAACGTTTTGCTGTAATCAGCACTCCCAAAAGTCCCTTAACTTTCAGCCCATATCTGGAAGCGACTATTCTGCCAAGTTCCTCGTCAATTAGCAGCAAGTCAGCATTGAGTTCAAGTGCGAGAGCAATTGCTTCAGCTTCGCCTGCGTCCACTTCTTCACGAAGCGACTCAATAGGCTCATTGTTCGTAAGTTGCTGGATTTGAATCCAATCAAGCGTGGGGACAATTGCAGCTTGGGTGTAGATTGTCGCCACCCTAGCGATTTCCTCAGCAACAGCCGTCGGGATAATGATTCTGGTGTAAACCTGTTGTAGCAAAGGAAGATGCCCTAGAACCGCTAAGTTACTGATGGGTGAAGTGTTACTAACAACAATCATTGCGGATATAGTGTATCAATGGTTTTAAGATCTTTTCGGAAGTCAGCAACATCATAATGAACACAGATATCCCGACTGGCAATCAAATGCTGGAACTGGATTAAATTCATGCCAAGTAAACGGCTAGCTTTGCCAATGCTGATTTTTTTCTGTTGGAACAGCATCAGCACGATTTCTTGAATCAACTCGGCTTCTGACATCTGTGAAGCCTTAACGATTTCATCTGGGATGGTAACGCTCATTATCTTGCCAGTCGATTGAACTCCTTAGCTTCAGGATACACGGACAGATTATTATAGGTGATTGATCCTTTGTCATTTGTCATTTGTCATTTGTCATTTGTCATTGTAGGGGCGACCCGCTTGCACTAATTAACAACACCAATAAATTCAATTAGATCGGGTCGCCCTCCACTGGCGCGGTACGGCGAAAATTGTGGAATAGATATTATGATTGAATCGGGCGCACGTCGGTGCGCCCCTACGGTGGAACAGGTTGTAGGTTGGGTTGACGACAGGAAACCCAACAGAATATAGGGCTGAGGTTCCCTTACTACAAGCGATCGCAAAACCAGAAAAATCAGCAAAATTGGCGTCGGGGTGGGTTGAGTCCAATCTGGGTGCAACGGCAAAGATAGTCGTGAAACCCGCTTCTACCCAGTCATCCGCCATGCCATCGAACGACGCGAAGGGTCAAAATTTAGACCAATTCTCTAGGCGCAACCTCTCTACCCGGTGAGGATTGACTCGGACAATTGCCCCAATCGCGGCTAATGCGTCATCATAAGAAAATGGCATCAACTGGGGACTTGGCGACTGCATGGCAAAAGGCTTTGGACAATCAACCAGTAAGGGGAAAACGGGGCGTCAGTTTTTTGAGAGGCTGTGGGATGCATCTGAAGCGGGAAACCAGGATCAGGTGTATCGACTGCTGGAGGAGAATGCTGACACGCTGACGGATAACTTTGCTCAACTGGTGCGCGAAGATGCTGAGTTGAAGCTGAGGAGAGCGAACAAAAGACAGCGAGGAAAGTTGGCAGGAAAGCTGTGGAAGTTTAGCGGCTTCATTAACGAGTTTCCTAGGGGAAACAGAGCCAGTCATATCGAGATTGCGATCGCCTGTTGCCAAGTCTTAACTAAGTTTTCTCCCCGCCGCGCCTTTCCAGTGCAGTGGGCGACACTCCAAAATGATCTGGGTGCTTGCTATTCTGATAGGATACGGGGCGATCGCGCAGAAAACCTCAAGGTGGCGATATCCTACTATGAAGCGGCATTGCCAGTCCGCACCCGCGAGGCGTTTCCGCAAGATTGGGCAATGACTCAAATAAATCTGGGTGTTGCCTATGATGAAACCAAGCAATTTACTGAGGCGATCGCAACTTACCAAAACGCCTTAGAAATTTGCACCCGCAAGGAGTTTCCTCAATATTGGGCAATGACTCAAATGAATCTGGGTGTTGCCTATAAAGAAACCAAGCAGTTTGCTGAGGCGATCGCAGCTTACCAAAACGCCTTAGAAGTTTACACCCGCGAGGCGTTTCCGGAATCTTGGGCAATGATGCAAAACAATCTGGGTAATGCGTACCGGGACGCCGGACAGAGTAAACTAGCGATTCCCTGTTTACAAGCGGCTTTGGAAGTTTTGACTCGTGAAGCGTTTCCGGAAAAATGGGCAGTGAATCAATACAATCTAGCAACTGCCTACAGCGACTTGGGACAAATTGACGCCGCAATTACCTATTTCCGCTCATCCCTAGAAATTTTGCAACCCGCCGCTTTTCCCGTCAGATGCCTGAAAGCTGGACGAGATTTCGGTAATACTGCCTTTAATGCCGAAAAATGGCAAACCGCGATTGAGGGTTATGCCGCCGCGATTGAAGCGGTAGAAATTAGCTGTAGTTGGGCAAGTACCAACCAACGACGGCAAGAAATCTTAGCAGAGGCGATGGATGTCTATACCCAAATCGTGCAAGCTTGCCTGAATAATCATCAACCCAAATTAGCCCTAGAATACGTCGAGCGCAGCAAAGCCCGCAACCTTGTCCAACTCTTTGCCGATGCGGAGAGTACCCTCCACCCCAAAGGCGATCAAGTTGACCGAAAGATTCGCCAGCAAATCGAACGCCTGAAAGCCCAAATTACGGACAAACACAAACAACTGGATAATCTGGGGGAAGAGGCGGGATTGAAAGGCAACCCGATACAATTTAGATTCAGCGATGAACTCTGGGAGGAAGACGCCATTGACGAGACTGCCAACCCAACCCCCCAGGCTGCTTTAGATTCCCCTCCCGCCTCCCTTATAGATCCCCCTCCCGTCCCCCTTCAAAAGGGGGAAGCCAAAGGATGCTTCGCTTTTGGTTCCATGGGGGAAGCTTTTTCTTCACAAGAGAATTCAAAGCCTCTCTCCTCGCTGGTGTTTGTTTTGTTGAGTGTTTTAAAAACGTCCGCCACTGAGGGTAGTGAAAATAGTAACCCCAATCAACTGTATACCCAGCGATTGCGCCAAGAGTTAGAGGAATTACAAGCAAAATTCGATCAGATTCTCGATCAAATCCTAGAGGCTGACCCCGCCTACGCCCTCACCCAAGCAGTTCAACCCATCCGTTTTGCGGAAATTATGCACCTGTTAGACGAGAAAACCACAATCATTGAGTGGTATATTACCGAAAAACGATTCTTCGCCTTTGTCATCACCCACAACCAAGAACCCTACGTCTGGCAATCTCAACCCGACGACCTAACCCAGTTAAACCAATGGCAGCAGGACTATCTTAACGACTATCAACACGATAATCGTCAATGGTGCAATGATCTCTCCTCTCGCCTAGAAACACTCGCCCAGATTCTGCATCTCGACCACATTCTGACTCAATCTCCCCTTCCCAAAGACTGTCAGCAACTGATTCTGATTCCCCATCGCTACCTGCACCTATTCCCCCTCCATGCTTTGCCTGTTTTATCCTCTTCAGTTGACAACCCACAGGATACAGGAAATACTACCGCCGTTCTCCTGGATCAATTCCCTGACGGTGTGCGCTATGCACCCAGTTGTCAACTCCTACAACTTAGCCAAAAACGCTGTCATGAACCCCAGTTTTCCCAGACAACCGCATCGAAGCATCTATTTGCCATGCAAAACCCGACGGAAGATTTAAACTTCGCCGATGTGGAAGTAGAAGCGATTAGCAGATATTTCCACCCCGCCGATATCCTACCCAGTCAACGCGCCACCAAAGAGATCTGGACTCAAGCCACGACTCAAAACCAGTTACGCTTGGCGAATTTCATCCATTTTTCCGGTCACGGTTATTTTAACTTTGAATCACCCCTGCGTTCTGCCTTAGTATTATCGGGTGCGACTCTATCCGAAATACCCGAAACCGATGAAAGTCGCTATATCCAATCACCCGACAAACACCAGATTGACTTGGAAAAATGCTTACTCCTCGAAGAGATTTTCGCCCTGGATTTACGTCCCTGTCGTCTCGTCACCCTCTCCGCCTGCGAAACCAGTTTAACTGACCCAAAAAGCCTCAGTGATGACTATATCAGCTTACCCAGTGGTTTCCTAGTGGCGGGAAGTCCCAGCATTGTTGGAAGTCAATGGACAGTCTGCGACATAGCAACGGCATTTTTGATGATTGAATTTTACCGTAATCTGGTGGGGCAGAGTCAAAACCCCTCTGAACTATCGCCAACACCAATATCCGTCGCCAAAGCCCTGAAAACTGCCCAATGTTGGCTGCGCGATGTGACCAAGGATGAATTGCGAGACTGGTTAAAACCGCTCAATTTAAGCCCAGAACGCCAGCAAGAAGTAGAACGCGAATTAAAGTTATCATTGAACGAACGACCCTTTTCTCAGCCTGCGTATTGGGCTGCATTCTGTGCCATTGGACAATAGAAACCACTCGTTTATTTTAGGACAAGACTCTGATGAACTACGCCCAAATTATCGCCGGATTTCGCGAATTACTGGAAGAATCCAACAATTTTGACCGCCAAGCTTGGCAAGACTTACCCCAGTTAGCCCAAACTCTGGATCAATTCAGTGATGATGACTTTAACCCCGTTGCTGATGCGATTGTTGACTGGTGCGCCGCCCATCAGCCCTTGGGCGAAAATTTACGAATGGTAGCTGTGCGCTGGACACCGCAAAAAGCTAACCCGGCTGACGAAGAAGGAATTAAAAAGAATATCTCGGTGATCCGAGAAACCGTGAAACAGAAAGCCGCCAACCCGCAACCCCCCACGCCCAATTCTAATCAGACGGTATCGAATGACGACTAAACTCTATGCCCCGAAAGTTTACCTGTTTGCATTCCATCTTTTCAAGACACCGGATGTTGATGGCAATGTGTCGATAAAAGACCCGGACTTGTTGTGGGATAAATGTCATGATATCTTTGCCAAATTCCATATCAAGGAACAACTTAACCTGCATCCGCCCCAACCTCATAATGATCGGTTTGATTTACTCGATGGTGCAAAACCCAATGATTTTGTCCTACCCATCCACACCGAAATTTCCTATAAAAACACCGATTTAAAACTAGAAGGCTTTGCCTATCCCCTACAACTCTATGATAGCTATGGCTTAGGATTAAATCTCGGCTGTCCCGATCCGCCCCTGAACAATGGTCATAAAATACAGCCCGTCGATTCCTCAGTTTTAGAGGCGTTAAATCCCGATTACTGTTTTCTCCCCGATACCATCCAAAGTTATTTTGGACAAACGGTAATTATTACGGCTTTGCTAAGCGATAACCAAAAACGCCAAGGCGATAAATTCCTGGAAGAATTAGCGGATGAATGTATCCGAGAATTTGCCTATGACCCGCACAAACGCCCGGAACTTTACCGGAAAGGACAATTATTTGGTAGTCCTATTTTTGAGTATGGTTTAATCAGCACGCCTAATACCTACCGCCATATTCTGGTCTGGTTATTTTCTGACCCAGTAACGGATACCAAATTCCAAGAAGGCTACCAGTTATTACTCGATTTGTTTTTCTATAGAAATAAAGTTATCACCGAGTTTCGCCATAGCCGAGACACCTATACGGATGCATATCAAGCCTATAAACACATTCAACACCTGATTCGTCAGACCTTCAACCAACTCCCCCAAACTACCGATACGCTGGATGAAAAGAGTTTAAAGTATCTCAAGGGTCAGTTGAAAGAAATGGCAAAGCAAACAGTTGAATATTCCGACTTGTTACGCGATTTAGAGTCTCGCCGGAACAGTATTGCGATTAATGCGGATAACTATAACACTAAACTGCAACTGATTCAGAATAAGTTCACCTTAGACAAGGATAAAGACATCAGTTTTCTGGATAGCTTTTACCGGGAAAATTGTCAAGTCTTTCAAGAACAAATTCAAGGCGACTTAGGCTATTTTGTCCCCGGTGCAAACTTACTAGAGAAAGCCATCTCCTCAATTCGGGGTATTGTTGAAATCGACCAAGCCCAACGCGATCGCATTCGGGAAGACCAAGATAAAACCCGCGAACAAGAAGAAAAAGACCGGGATTATCGCCTAGAACGAACCATCCAAGTTTTGGGTATCGGCTTAGGGACAGGCGGACTGGTGGCGTCCAGTTTTAATCATATTGACAAGCCCCTCTTACCCCCTTTTTCAACTAACAAACCGCACCCCGTTATTTCCACATTCTTCTGGAGTGTTTTAGCCGCCCTACTCGCTGGATTAGCGACGTGGTGGATTACCAAACAGAAAACCAGGACGTAATCGATTATTGTACCAGCTTCCCCTGACCACACCACTGAGTTCAACCATCGCTATTTTCTATAGCCGCTTTCTCCTCTGGTTTAAGTCGTCGCTGACTCCGATGGGGTCTAATTACCAAGCAGACGCCCACTGCCCAAGCAATGGATGCCATCCAACCTGCAATAATATCACTGGGGTAGTGAACTCCTAAATACATCCGTGTCCAACTAATCGCGATCGCAAACACGATACCTCCAATCACCGTCACCCAACGCCAACGGGTATTCCAGGTCAAAATCATTAATACAATCGCAAACGTCACGCTTCCCATCGCGTGTCCACTAGGAAACGCATAATCAGATTCTGGCGCCGGGGATTCCCACAAACTCGGACGTACTCGCTGGAGAGTTGACTTAGCGGTACGATTAATAATAAGACTGCCTAAATAGGTTATCAGCGCATAAATGAGGAATCGCCACTGGCGTCGGAATGCCAAGATCAGTACTATCGCTACAGCTAAGGGAAACACCCCCCAATAGGCACCCAACTTTGTCAGGTTTATCGCAAACGCATCGAGTTGAGGGGAAGTTGTTGAGTGAATCGCTAATAAAATTGGCACATCCCAGGGAAAACCCCCTTCCTTTTCCCAAATTTCCTCGGCTAATTCTCCGAAGATTTGCACGGGGACATAGACACCCAGAAATAATATGACCAGAGAACGCCAATTGCTGGTTAATAATTTGACGAGAAATTTCCAGAAGGATTGAATACGCTTGGAGAGTTCATAAGTAGACATTAAACAGAACGAAATGTGACGGTGTACAACTTTAGAAAAAGGGCGACTTCCTCAAAAGTCTGATTATCCCACAGCCGAGGACAAAGGACATCATCAAGAAATTACTTATCCCTCATCCCTATACATATAGCACTACGCATTAAGGTTAGGACAATACAATTGGGTGAAAAGGCAACAGGCAACAGGCAATAGGCAACAGGGGAATGTCCTAACGTATCCCCGTAGGGCTATACATTTAAAATTAGGTCAGGGCGGGTTTTGATTCAATGTTATCATCAATGGCGAAACGAAAGTCCCTAAACACGCATCTAGAAATTATGGACTATTCCCGAAGCAAAAGGTCACAATTTTTTCACAGATACATTCTCCGAAATCCACTGTAAATAATCCTCAGATCCAGCAATGATCGGCAAACCAATAATTTCAGGAACGTCGTAACTATGCAACTCCTGAATTTTGGCAGCTAACTGGTCAAATTGAGATAAATCTGTTTTTATCACTAATTGCCACTCTTGGTCACGATTCACTTTGCCATCCCAAGTATAAATCGATCGCACGGGCGTAATACTGACACAAGCTGCCATTCGCGCTTCCACTAGGAATGAAGCGATCGCGTCTGCTTCTTCTTTTGACGTTGCCGTTACCAAGACTACACCATAGCTAGAGGTTGATGTCTTTTCCATAGAACCATTCCTCTGTTCCTACGCCTGGTTCATTGTATCAACTCACCTGAAAAAAACATATAGTTACACGAGATGATCGTGCGATCGCGGAGTATCTATATCAGAAGTCGGAATAGTACCTCCTGGATAACTCATCCTTTAGCAGGTGGCGTTAATTCCAGGTTTTCTGCTAATGAAACAGGCATTCCTCATTTCCTCTTCTCTCCGACTAAGGGAATTCTCAAAAGCATTATCCTGTTGGCAAAAGCCTGTAACCTTAGAAAACGCCCAACCTGTTACCGCTACGGTTTAAGCGGCGCGAGAATGGATTCAATGGCTACAGAAGAGTTAACAGGTAGACAATTTTTAGCAATTGTAGTATTGTATAATACAAACCCGTATAGTCCTCACCCCTGAGTGTGAACCCATTCATCTGACTCAGACTCAAGGCAACGTTAACTAACCATTGTTTAGGGTTAACCAAACCATTCTTAAAAGCTATTGATTTAATCAACCATGAACTCTACCCGCCTGGTTAAAATTAGTAAATATCTCAGCAAACATCTGCGACATCAACCCGAACGGATTGGGTTAACCTTAGAACCAGGGGGTTGGGTCAACGTTGATCAACTGCTATCTGCTTGTAAACACTATTCCTTTCCCCTTACTCTCCATGAACTTAAAGAAGTCGTCGCCAAAAATGATAAACAACGCTTTTCCTTTGATGCGACAGAAACACGGATTCGCGCCAATCAAGGGCATAGTATCGCCGTTGATTTACAGTTAGAACCAACCTTTCCACCAGAGGTACTCTACCACGGTACAGGTCACAAAACTGTTGAATCGATTCGGCGTCAAGGCTTATCTAAAATGTCACGGCATCACGTCCACTTATCTCAGGATATCGCAACGGCAAAAAAAGTAGGACAGCGTCATGGTTCTCCGGTGGTTTTCGCTGTCGATGCTAAAGCCATGTCGGAAAGGGGTCATACATTCTACTGTTCCGAAAATGGCGTGTGGTTAGTGGATTTTGTTCCCCCTAACTATCTACAGCAACTCTAATCCGCCAAGAATTTCCAACTCAGCAGGAAAAATAGTGATGAATTCAGAACAGCTTTGGTCTCAAGACAATTCTCATCATAATAATCGGCAATCGAAGGGGTTGTTGGGCTTAGGCTGGCGTCCTTTATCCCGGCAGTTTGATTGGGAATTCGTTTTACATTTGCTGCAAAATGATACATCAGAGTTATTGCAAAAGACTCTAGACTTTACCAGTGATGTGGCTGATGCATTAGGGCGAAATCACTATAATATTTTTGCCAATGTTTTGAGCTTATTTTCCGAAAACATGCGTTATGAGTGGGATGAGTTCTGGGAGTACATTACCCCTGACCCGCCAACGCCTAATCATTGTCAGCGGGAGACTATATTTGTCAATACACCCGTCACCCAAACGGTTACCCGCGAGAGTATTCCGATTGAGTATGTCTTGAATCGACTGCAAGAAGTCACTTTATTTAAAGTCTTAGATATTCTGGGCAGTCCCGATTTAATTACTCAAGATTATATGGATCGCCGCTTTTATTATCCTCTAGAAAAGTTTGCTAATTGGGAACGCTTAGACGTGTTTGGCACAGTCTATGGCTACTGGTCAAATCCAGAGATTTGGTTACAAATTAGTAACCAGGGTCAAGGACGGCGCTGCTACAGTTTAATGGCGGATGAAATTCGCCCTTTAGTGAATAAAGCCACGTATAATGTAGCTGTGATGCTGAGTGGCTATCAAAGTCGGGTGGGGAAGGTTCATAGTCAGTTTCAGATTAGAGACTTTCCCAGCGATATTCAACGGTTTACGGATACCGTTCAGCAGTCAATTCTGGATCAAAACCAGTTAGCGATTGTGGTGCATGGTGAACCGGGAACCGGGAAAACGGTATGGACACAAGCGCTGGCAAAAGAAGTTCTTGTACCGTTGGGGTATACAATTTTTATTCTGGATCATGATGCGGTAGAAAATTTTGTACCGCCGAGTTATTTGGAACGAGTTGCCCTAATTATTAACGAAGCGGATAACCTAGCCAAAAATCGAGCCAGTGAAGTAGCGCAATGGAATAATAAAACGGAGCATATTCTCAGTTTATTGGATGGGACGTTGTATCAGAGTGTGATTGATGACACTGGGATTAAAGCCCAGCAAAAATTAGTGGTATTAATGACCTGTAATACTACAGAACGATTCGACCCGGCGATGTTACGTAAAGGACGAGTGGATTTGACCTACGAGTTTATGCATCGATTTGTGTGAGGCTGAGTAGTGGCGTGGCACAGCTAAAATTGTGGGATAGATTTGATGATTAAATCGGGCGCACGTCGGTGCGCCCCTACAATTTTAATTCACCCAAGCATTATGAATCCTGTAGGGGTACGGCATTGCCGTACCCCTACCTCAACATTTCTACCCCACCCTAACCCTCCCCTTATCAAGGGGAGGGAACCGGATAAGATTAAAGCGATGAAATTAAAAGTTTTACAGGGAAAAGTTCTTACTTTAAGTTTACACGGATGCAAGCCTCGCGCCCCTACGAGGCTAATGTAACAATTGAGACATGCTACGCTACTTCAAATAATTTCATCCTAAAGGTATAAGCTGAACTTGACCTTATTTCCTAGAATGAGAGAGTCTCCGTTCTAAGAGTTATTACATTAAGTAAATTCCCTAGTAACGAGATAATGAATTCTATAAAAAAGTTATGTCTTTTCTAAAACGACCCCTTCTATTACTTCCTCTTGCTTTACTGCTTGTTGTTTCAACAGGTTGTCGCGTGGAAAAAGAGCAAGCCGGGGAAGAACCGGATGTGGATGTTAACGTAGATCCTGGACAGGTGCCCGAATATGAAGTTGAGGGACCAGAGGTTGATGTAGGAACCGAGGAAAAAGAGGTTACCGTTCCTGATGTGGAAGTCACCCAAGAAGAAAAGACGATTACCGCACCTGATGTTGATATTCAACCTCCGACTGACAATGATTCCCAAGGAAATCAATAATAGTAACAGTTAGGGAGCTTCTTTTAGAAACTGAGAAGCTCCCCGAATAATTTGTCAGAACGTAATGGCTACTTTCGGATACATCTAGGCTTGGCAATAGTCTACCGTGTTTTTGACGGATTCAATCGTAATATTTGCCCCTTTTCTGACGATAAATTCACTCGCACCAATTTCACCATCCAGACTTCCCCAATCATAGCTATAGCCTAATCGTGTCCACGGATAACCCTTGTCACCATAGGAGGCTAACTGTAAAGTATTGATCCAATCCTGATGTTGCGGATCAACAGTCTCCGGGAACTTCACATCACAGCGAGTATCGTTGATTTCTGCATCGGGACAAGGACGAAATAAATCCGACGCATTCACCCACATTTCCACAAATTTGGTTTTGCCATTGTGAGGCGGTAAACCGAGGTATTGTTCTAGGCGTAAGGTGAGGCTTTCTGGGTCAAAGTTTACGGTTCGGGCGAAGGTTTGCAGTTCGGGAACCGCCGTGACCCAAATTTCTCGGCTTAATTCCATCGGTAAGCCAACTTGATTATCATAGCCATTCCAGGATGTCCAAGTCACCATTAATACTTGTTTTTGTCCCTGGTAATCTCTCCATTTTAAATTGGGATTGTTGGCGGAAATGGCTTGCAGAGTTGTGGAGATTTCTGATTCATCGGCGACTTCCGCGTCTTTAACGGCTCTTAGATATGAGCGTTTGAGTAAGGTTTCCAACAGGGAGGAATCGACTGATGCGAGGGTGACAGGGGTGGGAGTAACGAATTGGGATAAAGGCGCGGCTGTAGCTAGGCTGGACGAGTTGGGAAGGTTAATACACCAAAATCCGATGATTAAGGCGAAAAGAGAAGCAAGAAATCGACTGTATTTGTTCATAAATCGTATTGGGAAAAACGCTAAGGATTTTTGCCAAAAAAGAAGTGACTAAGTAATATAGCAGCCCTAAATAGGTCGCAACAGATATAATAGTAATAATACATCCCTAGGAAAAGGACACAAAATGAACATTATAGATGAATTAGCTAATTTTATCAATCAGACAAAAGAGTCCAAAGAAATTAAGAGGGCTTTGGCGGTGAAAATGATTTTGGAAGGAAAATCATATCGTGAAGTCAAAGAACTATTAAAAGTTTCTCACAGTTTTATAAGCCAATGGAAAAACCAAGCGCTTTTTCAGGGTGTGGAAAGT
>NZ_JAVJTO010000088.1:0-159829 GCF_040220235.1 Coleofasciculus sp. B1-GNL1-01 | reverse complement strand
TTTCCGGATATTACCTGATTTTTCTTGCAATGGTTTCAACCCTCTGTCGAGGGAGAATTCGGCGCTGAGGTCGGCAAAAATTCCAGGATGCAAGACGGTTATAGTGTAAAAACCTTGCACTTGTTGGGTCGGAAAATGGCTGGAAACCCCTATCTAGTCTACCTTACACACTTATGCAGCAAGCCCTACTTAGGGGTAGGTGGGCAATGCCCACCCTACGTAGAACAACATGACTCAATCCCTTGGAGGGTAAGCTTTTTTCTTCACTATTGCCCATTGCCTATTGCCTATTGCCTAGCGCTATAAGTGCATATCCCGGTAATCACCCAGAGATATAGAACAATGTACCTGGGATCAGCCATAGGATAATCCGATGCCGAACATCACCCAACTTGCCTCGAAAATAGACAAAGTTAAAGTCTATGCGGCTGGTGCAACCGTTAGCCGTATCGCCGACTTGCACCTAGAGAATGGAGAAACGCCAGAACAAATAGAAATTTCGGGACTTCCCCTGGCGCTAGATGATAGCAGTGTGCGAGTGCAAGTTGAGGGAAATGCCAATCTGGTGATTCCTACCGATATTCGCATCAGTCTTGCGGTTCCTTCTCACCCAGAACTCCCCAACTCCCCTGCTGAGGAACAACTGCGCCAAGCCGAAGCCGAAGTAAGGCGCATTCAAGAGACGATTGCCCTAATTGATAACGAAATCTCTGTGCTAAAACAGCTTCATGTACCCAATCAACCGAAAGCAGAACCGGGAAAAGCACCACCCCCTTCACCCCTAGCCGCCCGATTAGCGATCGCGAATTTTCAAGATGAACAAATTCGTAGCCGTATTCAGGAACGACGGGAAATCCAGAACAGCTTAAAGGAAGCAAACACCCACTTAGACGAGTTATTACACAAACAGAAACTGGCGTCAACCGCCCAACAGGTGAAACCGCACGAATTGCGGAAAATGGTGATTATCAGCTTAAGTTATCCGGGGGAGGTGACAGTTTCCCCGCAACGGTTAATTGTCGAGTATTTCGTTCCTGGCGCACGCTGGACACCCACCTATTTATGCCGTTTAGAGAGTAGCACAAATACCGCCGCGATCGCGGTTCGGGCTTTTTTGTGTCAGCGCACAGGAGAAGATTGGTCTGGAGTTCGCTTAGAACTATCAACAGCTAACCCGATGACGTGGTGTGAGTTACCAGAATTACCCTCACTGCGGTTAGGACGTACCCAGCCTATCCCTAGAAAATCCGGTTGGCGTTTACCTCCCCTTGGTGCAACAATGCTGTTTGCCGATTATGACCGTCAGAAGCCGCAGGTGGTCACTGGACAAAGAGCCTTTACACAACCAGCGAGTACACTCAACAGTTCATCCTACAATCTGGAACTGAATCTGATTAATCAACATCGGGATCAAAAACTGACACAGAAGAAAGCACAAGACGATCTGGATATGGAGCTTGAATGCCTCCTGTCCAATGCCGATAAGGCTATGGAGTTTCATAACCTGTCCGATGAATCAGGAGACGAGTTTGCTGACCTTGAACGTTCCCTGTCTGATGAACCCGAAGAAACAGAATGCGACTTAGATAAAACTCTCTATAATTTACTGGAAGAAACAGACTGCAACTTAGGTGAAACCTTGAATAAAGCTAGCAGTAACCCGGTGATTAACTTGGTGAACCTGACTTACAATTTAATGCGACTTCCCGGCGCAGATGACCCCGATAAGCGAGGGAAATTACTGCTTCAAAACCAGCAGCAAGTCTATCTAGAACTCTTTAAGCAACAGCAGTTTGTGGTAACCTTCAATGTTCTAGAAATCGTCAAGCAGGCTATATCAAAATCCCACCAATGTTTGTCTACCCCATTACCGCCTGGTGGGATATCAGTACGTGACGCCGCAGGTTCCTTTGATTATGCTTATCTTGCCGATGGACGGGTGGATGTTCCGTCAGATGGACAATTTCATTCCGTAGCACTAACTAGCCAAAGTACCGATGTCAACCTGCGCTATATTGTCGTTCCCCGTGAAGATACCAATGTCTTCCGAATCGCCCAACTTTGCAATCCTTTAGACGCCCCACTTCTAAGCGGTTCAGCTGATGTTTATGTTGATGGTGAGTATATCTTATCCACGACATTACCCACCGTACCCGCCAAGGGACAAGTTGAATTGGGTTTAGGCGTCGAGCAAGGGATAAAAGTCGCTCGAAACACGACGTATCGGGAGGTGCGTTCCAGTCAGTTATTAGTCGCATTCAACGAACTCCATCACCACCTTACAATTGACATTGCTAATCGTTTAGCCAACGAAGCACGGATTGAGATCCGAGAACGGATTCCTGTACCCCAGGAAGGAGAAAAAGTTGATGTAGAACTTGGTCAAGTTTCCCCGCAATGGCATAAATACGAACAAGAAGAACGCGGACAACCTATTCAAGGTGGATATTGCTGGCGGATACAAGTACCCAGTCAACAACAGGCAAAATTATCAGCACAGTACACCATTAAAACCTACGCCGATAGTGAAGTAATCGGTGGGAATCGACGAGAATAGTTCGTCCGTAGTGAGGGAACCTCAGCCCTCTCCAGCTAAATCTTATAGCACTCTTCGTGCTGACTACCAACTAAGCTAAGTAGTCGGACAAAAGAAAACGGCACTGTATGAAATTTTGTAAACAATCCTCAAACCCTTACAAATGACGAATGACGAATGACGAATGACGATCTTCACCGTTCACGTTAATTATGTCCACCTACTTAAGTGCATATCCTGGTAATCACCCAGAGATATAGAACAATGTACCTGGGATCAGCCATAGGATAATCCGATGCCGAACATCATCCAACTCGCCTCGAAAATAGACAAGGTAAAAGTCTATGCGGCTGGTGCAACCGTTAGCCGTATCGCCGATTTGCACCTAGAGAATGGAGAAACGCCAGAACAAGTCGAAATTTCAGGACTTCCCCTGGCGCTAGATGATAGCAGTGTGCGAGTACAAGTTGAGGGAAATGCCAATTTGGTGATTCCTACCGATATTCGCATCAGTCTTGCGGTTCCTTCTCACCCAGAACTCCCCAACTCCCCCGCTGAGGAACAACTGCGCCAAGCCAAAGCCGAAGTAAGGCGAATTCAAGAGACGATTGCCCTAATTGATAACGAAATCTCTGTCCTGAAAAAGCTTCATGTACCCAATCAACCGAAAGCAGAACCCGGAAAAGCACCCCCCCCTTCACCCCTAGCCGCCCGATTAGCGATCGCAAATTTTCAAGATGAGCAAATCCGTAGTCGCATTCAGGAACGACGGGAAACCCAAAACAGCTTAAAGGAGGCAAAAACCCACTTAGACGAGTTATTACACAAACAGAAACTGGCGTCAACTGCCCAACAGGTGAAACCCCACGAATTGAGGAAAACGGTGATTATCAGCTTAAGTTATCCGGCACAGGTGACAGTTTCCCAGCAACAGTTAATTGTCGAGTATTTCGTTCCTGGCGCACGCTGGACACCCACCTATTTATGCCGTTTAGAGAGTAGCACGAATACCGCCGCGATCGCAGTTCGGGCTTTTTTGTGTCAGCGTACAGGAGAAGATTGGTCTGGGGTTCGCTTGGAACTCTCAACAGCTAACCCAATGACGTGGTGTGAGTTACCAGAATTACCCTCACTGCGATTAGGGCGTACTCAGCCTGTCCCTAGAAAATCCGGTTGGCGTTTACCTCCCGTTGGTGCAACAATGCTGTTTGCCGATTATGACCGCCAGAAGCCGCAGTTAGTCACGGTATCTGAACAGTTCCAAAACCTGGAATCATCTTCAATTGATGTGTCATCAGTACAAGAGTTCAACTTAGGAGGTAAACAGACTGTAAGAGAAAATCTACAAAAGAATAGAACCTCAACACCAAGAGCCTTTACACAACCAGCGAGTAGAATCAAAAGTTCATTCTACAATCGATTATTACAGTTAGATTATGCTGATAAACAGCAGATAGAACAAGCGCGGATAGAAAGCCGTAAGTCAGGACGACCTCTGACCGATATTATTGAATCAATTACCGGGCGTCAGTTGTCACCCGACTTAATCCGCCATTACAAGAAACAGCAACTGTTTGAACTCAAAACAATTTATGGTGTTGAATCTCTTGATCCAGAACTTAGTGAAATTTCCGGGCACCAAGTCAAGGAACTAATTGAAAGCCTCATTCCCCTTGAAATCTGTAGTCGTTATCGTTTAGTCCCGTTATTCAAAAATGATGGTCAACCCCCATTCGTTCTGGTGGCAATGGTTGATCCGGATAATCTGGATGCCCAAGATGATCTCAACCGGATTCTCCGCCCTCAAGGAATTGGACTACGGCGGATGGTTATTACCCAGGAAGATTATCAGCATCTGATTAATCAATATCGGGATCAAAAGTTGGCACAAGAGAAGGAACAGGAAGCTGCCAAGCATATAGGCATCAGTAAGGATCTGGAGAATCTTGACACCCTGTCCAATGCACCAGAAGAAACAGAATGCGACTTAGGCGAAGCCTTGAATGACGCGGGTGATGCCCCGGTGATTAACTTGGTGAATCGCATCCTCGCCAAAGCCCTCCAAGAGGGAGTCTCTGACATTCACATCGAACCCCATGATCCATTTTTATATGTTCGCTTCCGTAAAGATGGCGTACTGCGGCCAGCCTTCGAGCCCTTACCAAGAAAGATTAAAAATGCCGTAGCTAATCGTGTCAAAATCATGGCAGATTTAGACATCAACAAATGTCTATTGCAAAGTGGTCAGTTTCAGCGTCTATTTCAGGGACGTATGGTTGATTTATTCGTCGAAATCATCCCGGCTAGGTATGGGGAAAATATTTATATTAGGGTACAAAAAACAGCCTTTGGTTTCTCAACTGGGTGGATTAACAATGACCTAATGACTTACAATCTGATGCGACTTCCCGGCGCAGATGACCCCAATAAGCGAGGGAAATTACTACGTCAAAACCAGCAGGATGTTTATCTAGCAATCCTCAAGCAACAGCAATTTGTGGTAAATTTTAATGTCCTAGAAATCGTCAACCAGGCTATATCAACTTCCCAACAATGTCTGTCTACCCCATTACCATTTGGTGGAATATCAGTACGTGACGCCGCAGGTTCCTTTGATTATGCTTACTCTGCTGATGGACGGGTGGATGTTCCGTCAGATGGACAATTTCATTCCGTAGCACTAACTAGCCAAAGTACCGATGTCAACCTGCGCTATGTTGTCGTTCCCCGTGAAGATACAAATGTTTTCCGAATTGTTCAACTTTGTAATCCCCTAGATGCCCCACTTTTAAGTGGTTCAGCTGATGTTTATGTTGATGGAGAGTATATTTTATCTACGACATTACCAACCGTACCCGCCAAGGGACAAGTTGAATTAGGTTTAGGCGTCGAACAAGGAATAAAAGTGGCTCGAAACACGACGTATCAGGAAAAACGTTCCAGTCATTTATTAGTCGCATTCAACGAACTCCGTCACCACCTTAAAATTGATATTGCTAACCGTTTAGCCAACGAAGCACGGATTGAAATTCGAGAACGGATTCCCGTCCCCCAGGAAGGAGAAAAAGTTGATGTAGAACTTGGTAAAGTTTCCCCGCAATGGCATAAATACGAACAAGAAGAACGCGGAAAACCCATTCAAGGCGGCTATCGCTGGCGGATAAAAATACCCGGTCAACAACAGGCAAAATTATCAGCACAGTACACAATTAAAACCTACGCCGATAGTGAAGTAATCGGTGGAAATCGACGGGAATAGTTAGGCGCAGCTAAATAAATCTGGCGATGGGGTTAAGTATTAAGTGTTAAATCTTATGCATCCCCATCATTTAACCCCCTCTGCGCCCCTCTGCGAAAACCTCTGCGTACCTCTGCGTTGAAAAATTATCCATAGATTCCCCCATTAAACAGCCCAAAAAACTTCCGACATTACCCTATAACTCACCGAGGTCAATTATGCCATCAATTACACCCCAACAAGACATTCAATCCTTAACCCTCGACGCACCCGTCACCCTCGTTACCCTACTCGAAGACCGCGCCTTAGTGCAACGCCGTGGCAAAGCCAACCTAACATCAGGATTATGGCGCATCACTGTAGAAAATGTCGCCCCCGTACTTTCCGATAAATCCCTGCGGGCAGAATTTGCAGAAAACTATAACAACGCCAAAATCAATGATGTCCGCGTTCGTCGCCAGATAATCGTCAAAGACGAAGAACGACCCGAAGACATTCAGCCCTTGCATAACGAGTTGCGATCGCACCAGCATCACCTCGCCATAGTTTCAGAAGACTCTCAACATCAGAAGTATTGCTTTAAACAAGTCAATACCATCTTAACCAAAGCCTTACAAGAATTACCCATTGATGCCGTTTGGGGACAAATTGACCCCAAAACCTGGCGGGAACAATTGCAAACCCTGTTTAAACAACTCCGTGAATTACGGACAGAAATATTAAGCAGTGGTGAACATCAAGCACAACTCAGACGGCAAATTGATGACATAACCACTCACCTCCAATCCCTATCCAGTCCAGATACAATTTACACCGCCAAAATTGAATCCGATTTAATGATTTCTGACGCTGGAGACTATGAAATTACCTTCGATTACGTTGTTCCCAATGCCTTATGGCGTCCTTGGCATCAAGCCCGTCTGCTAGTCCCAACTAATGGGTCTTCATCACCAGCTACTCTATCATTTCGGATGGATGGGTGTGTCTGGCAAAATACAGGAGAAGACTGGACGAATGTTGATTTAGTCTTTTCCACCGCCCGCACATCTCTAGGAACTGAACCCCCTCTTTTAAGCGATGACAAATTAAATGTCAAAGAAAAATCCAAACAAATTATTGTTGAAACTCGAAATCAGCAAATTCAAACCACTGGACTGGGTGCAGGTGGAACAGTTCCTCAGAGAGAAACGACTAATTCAGTAAACTTACCTGGTGTTGATGATGGCGGCGAAGTCCGGACGCTTCGCCCTAGCCAAAAAGCAACAATTCCCTCTGATGGTCGTCCCTATCGGGTGCCAATTTTTTCCTTTGAGTCTAAGGCTGAAATTGAGTATATCTTAATGCCAGAAGTCTCCTGTCAGGTTGTTCTCAAAAGCGAACAAATTAATTCATCAACCTGTCCCATTCTAGCTGGACCTGTGGACTTAGTACGTTCATCCGAATTTGTCGGCAAAACTGCCATTGGATTCATCGCCCCCGGAGAAAAATTTGCCTTAGGATGGGGGTCTGATGAAGCCATGCGGGTGCAGCGTAGCCAAACGAAAAAACAAGAAAAAGACCATCTAACCCAGTGGAAACGAGTGATTACGCAAACCCAGTTATTTCTCTCTAATATTGCCGCTGAACCGAGAGAGATTACAATAACAGAGCGGGTTCCAGTGTCAGAATTAGAGCAAGTCAAGGTCAAGGTTTTGACGAAAAAAACAACCAATGGAGTTCAACCCGATAATGATGGATTTTGTACCTGGAAATTGACCCTCGCGCCCTACTCTAAACGTCAAGTCACCCTAGTTTATCAAGTGGCAACAGCGCCAGAGGTGAAAGGAGCATTGTAAGGGTACGGTATTGCCCATTCTCAACCCCTCACCCCCAGCCCCTCTCCCACCCTGGGGAGAGGGGAGCAAGAAGCAAGCGGTGTTCCAAAGGTACTTTGGAAGCGTCTTTATGTGATATAGCAATCCTATTTAGGTTGTGGCAATTTTCAAAACTGAAACCCTTGCTATACCTGGATTTCAAGCCGTACACTTGCTGCATCCTATTGAGGATTGCTATAGTTCCCCTTCTCCCTTGATGGGAGAAGAGGTTAGGGGATGAGGGTGAAATACTTGCCAGTTGTGCTTTTCACCTGAAGTTGACACAAATGGGTAATGCTGTGTCCCTACAGCTCAAACCACTGGATTGGGTAATGGAGGATTTTTCGTTAATGACTCGACTAACCAATACGTCATCATTTCTCCTTTTCCTTTAACGGCAATTTTCCCCCGTTGTTCAAAGCGATATTGCTCTTTTAAACAGGTATAGGTTGCTTCAGTGACTTGAATTTTACCCGGTAAACTTAATGATTCCATGCGAGAGGCAACATTAACCGCATCTCCCCATAAATCATAGATGAATTTCTTGGTGCCAATCACACCTGCGACAACTGAACCCCTGTTTACACCAATGCGGATTTGTAGCTGTTCACCATAGCTCTCTTGAAAACGGGCGATCGCGTCTCGCATATCTAGCGCCATTTGCGCTACGGCTTGAGCATGATTGGCTTTGGGAACGGGTAATCCACCGACAACCATATACGCATCACCAATGGTTTTGATTTTTTCTAACCCATGTTGCTCAGTTAATTGATCAAAAATTGAGAAGATTTCATTGAGTAAGTCAACCATTTCCGTGGGGTTTATCTTTGTCGATAATGGGGTAAAGCCGACAATATCCGCAAACAAAATCGTCACATCAGCGAATTGTTCGGCAATCGCTGTTTTCTCTTTTTTCAGGCGTTCAACAATCGGAGCGGGTAAAATATTCAGTAATAATTCTTCAGAACGCTCTTGACTTTTTTTCAGGGCAATATCCGTAATTTGACGCTCTAATTCCGCTCCGGCTCTAGCGGCGAATATTTTTAAGACCAATTCGCGGGTTTCATCCTTGAGCATGGGTTGAGTGTCTAGAACAGCAATATGACCAATGACATTCCCCATGGAATCAGTTAAAGGAATTCCCGCATAGCTTTCGGCTTTTAAGTCCACTAAGTCTTGATCATCAGGGAAACTCGCGATAATATTGTCAGAATAGCAATAATATTTGTTATTTTGAATCACTTCCTTACAGGGTGTTCCCAGCAAGTCATATTCAATATTTTTGACAAATTTCTCGTCCAGCCAAAAGGCTAATGTCCGGACTCGTTTTTGTTTAAAATCTAGACATTCGGTAACAAACGCATAACGAACTGACAAAATTTCGGCAAGTTGGCGAACACAAGCGTTGAAAAACTCGCGCCCTGTTTTGGTGGCGGTTCCCTCAACAATTAATTGTAAGGCTTCTTCACGGCGTTTGCGATCGCTAATGTCCCGCATCACCGCTATAACGCTATCCTGGGATAGAGGAGAAATCTTGGCAGAGAAGTCTATTCTGCCGTTTTCTAACTGAAGACTATATTCAATTTCAATCGTTTCCTGGCGTTCTAATACGTTTTGAATCGTACTTTGTAACAAATCGGCTTGGGATTGGGGTAAACTTTCATGGACTGTGTTTCCCTGGGCGAGTTGGGGAGATTGAGAGACCAACTCATGGTTGGGTGTGGCGATTTTTAGATAGCGCCCCTGGGAATCCAAAACTAACACCAGTTCAGTCATGGCGTTGAATAAGGTGCGAAGTTCTGCTTCTGATGTGGTTAAAGCGGTTTTAGTTTTTTGTAATACGTCTACAGTTTTTTCCAGCTTTTTATTGCGATGTTCGAGTTCACTTTGCAGGCGTTTAAGGTTTAATTGGGTTTGGATTCTGGCTAAAACTTCTTCAAATTGAAAGGGTTTGGTGATATAATCAACACCGCCATACTGAAATGCCTGCACCTTTGTCTCAGTATCCGAAAACGCACTCAGGAAAATAATTGGAATAGAACTTGTTTTCGGATCAGCTTTGAGTTGTTCACAGACTTCATAGCCATCTAATCCGGGCATATTGATATCCAGGAGAATTAAGTCTGGGGGAAGCAGCCGAGCTGCATTTAATGCCATTTCACCATTAATGGCTTTGCGGATTTGATAGTTGTAGTCTGATAAGAAATCCGATAAAAATTTAATATTGTGGGGTTGGTCGTCAACAATGAGAATATCGGCGATGAATGTGTTGTCGTTTGTCATTTGTCAAAACACTGATTTCACGGATTTATTGGAAAGATTTGGGTGGGGAAGTGAAAGGTTAGTGACACTAATTTCACGGATTTATTGGAGAGATAGTCAAGTTTATCAGTTGATCAAATTGATAGGTTTTCACTAACTCACTTAGCACCTCTATAAGTTGAGATTGTTCCTCAGGAATTTGATCAATTAAGCTTAAACATAGGGCATCGTTACAAGAACTTGCCGCGTAGTGGAGTTGCTCAATCCATTCGGATGACATAATCGTCAGATCATTGGCATCTAGAGTATAATCCGATGGAGATACGCTGGCATCAGTAGCATCAGACACCGTTTCGCCTGTTGTGTTCTGGGAATACTCCACCCCTAAATATTGACTGACAATTTCTAGAATTTCCTCCCGCTGAAACGGCTTGCTGATAAACGCATCACATCCGGCGGTTAAACATTCATTTCGCTTATGGGCAAACGCACTGGCGGTAATCGCAATAATCGGCGGAATCGTGGCAAAATTCGACTGTTTAATCTGTCGAGTGGCTTGATAACCATCCATAATCGGCATGTGCATATCCATGAAAATCAGTTCAGGTTGCCATTGTTGCCACAGCGCGATCGCGGCTTGTCCATTCTCTGCCGATTTAACCTGAAAACCCACCTCCTTTAACAGCGTTACCAATAGCTGGCGGTTTACCAGATGATCTTCAACGACTAAAATTCGATAGGCGGGTTGTCCGGGGGCTAATTCCGTCACCTCCTGGAAATCAGAGGCTGGAGTATCGGGGATAGATTCTGTTAATTCTACCTGAATTTGGAATTTAAAACAACTTCCTTGTCCCAATTCACTTGTGACAGTAATTTCACCGCCCATCAATTGCACAAATTTCTGAGAAATCTTTAATCCTAACCCGGTTCCTTCGTCGGTATTTTGCCCAAGTTTGGTCTGCTTAAAGGCTTGAAATAGCTCATCCCTGTCTTCTTTGGCAATTCCGGGTCCGGTGTCAGCTACTTCAAATCCCAGGTTGACGGTTTTACCCTGACTAACCCTCGATACCTCTAGGGTAACTTGACCGTTTTCTGTGAATTTAATCGCATTACTCAGCAAGTTGATTAAGACTTGGCGTAATTTATGTTCATCGGTTCTAATCCATTGGGGAACAGTATCGTCTCGCTGAACCCTTAAGCGTAATCCTTTAGACTTTGCCTTGAGTTGGAACATGGATTCCAGACGGCGCAAGAGTTGATGTAAATTACAGTCACTTTCCTCTAAGGTTATCCGCCCCGCTTCAATTTTTGACATCTCTAAGACATCATTAATCAACTCCAGTAAATGTTCACCACTGTGATTAATAATTTCCATGTACCCTTGATGCTGGGCGGGTAAGGATTGATCGCGCTGCATGAGTTGCGTAAATCCTAAAATCGCATTCATGGGCGTGCGGAGTTCGTGACTCATATTAGATAAAAACTCACTTTTTGCCCGGTTTGCCGCATCCGCTGCTTCTTTTGCCTGTTGAAGTTCAATGGCTTGGTTTTGGGTTTGGGCAAAGAGTTCAGCCTGTTGAACGGCAACACCCAGTTGATTACCAATTTGGGTAACAATTTGGACTTCTGCGGGTTGCCATTGTCGAGGATTACTGTTTTGATACACCCCTAAGAGTCCCCATAGTTGCTGACCGCAAAAAATGGGGGCGATGATATAGGCTTGGGCTTGCATTCCTTTGAGCAAGTTGAGATAGCATTCGGAAAAGTTAGCTTGTTCAACATCAAAGACGCAGCAATAGGTGTTCTTTTGTCGATAGATTCCACCCTGTCGTTCTTGCAGATACGTGTCTTGAACCAATCCATCTGCATCGGTTAATTGAGTGGCAAGACACTGGGGATTAACCGTTGTGGTTTGGGCAAAGGTAGAGGCTTTTTTACCGTCACGAAGTAAAGCCTGCCAACCGGGGGCAACGGATTCAGCAACGATTGTCCCACTCCAATCGGAGTTAAACTCATAAATCAGAACGCGATCGCACTCAATGGCTTGTCGTAATTCAGCCGTTGTCGCCTTAAAGATGGTGTCTAAATCTAAACTTTGGCGCATTTGCTGGATGACGCGGTTAATTGCTTTTTCCCGCTGTGCCATCAATTTGATCGCGGCTTCGGCGGCAATCCGTTCTTGAATTTCAGTTTCTAAGGTGGCGTTGGTTGCCATTAATTCTGCGGTGCGTTCCTCAACCCGAAATTCTAAGGCTTCGTAGGCGCGATGTTTTTCGTCTTCTGCCCATTTCCGTTGCAATTCTGTGGCGGCGCGGGCGGCAAATACGTTCATCATCGCTTGATCTAAATTGGTGATGCACAAGGGTTTGATATCACAAATACCCAGCATCCCAATTACCTGTTGATTTCCGTCGAGTAAGGGAATCTCCACGCAATGTTCGGTATCCTTTGTATCGGGGAAAAGTTGCTGCCAATTGTCAGCTTCGTTACCACTCGGTTGAGTTTGGGGAATAATTTCACAGGAGGTAGGCTGTAACTGGGACACCTGACAGGATGTGATGCAACAACAAGCAAGGTTACGCCATCCCGGTTCGCGATCGCAGATTTTCTCAGCGACGACGACAGAGGGAACATGTAAGGATTTTGCCAAATTCTGCACCAAGGCGGCAAAAAAGTCTTCTCCCGTAACCGAGGCTGTACCCGCAACAATGGCGCGTAGGGTTTCTTCGGTTTGGCGTCGTTGTACCACTTGCTGCTGTAATTCCCGGTTAATCGCTTCCAACTGTTCCGGGGTGCGTAGGGCGAGGAATTGGGGCAGTAAATCGATTAATCGTAGCGCTGTATAACAAGATATCAGGGCGGTTAAAGCGCGTTCAATTCCGGATATCCAGTAATCGGCATACCACAGTGTCCAAATATCAAACAGATGTCCGATGCCACAGAAAATAATAAACGCCCCGAATAAAATAAATACTCTAGAGAAAGGAATATCCCGGCGTTGGCGGACAAAGTAAATCAGCATTGCCGGAATCGAGAAATACGCGATCGCAATCAGTGCATCACTGACAACATGTAATCCCACTAGGGGAGTTTGCCACAGGTAACAGTTCCCGTGGGGCATATAGCTACGGGAGGATAAAATAGTCTGTAATGATTCCAACACAGTCTTCTTTTCCTAAAAAATTCTTTAACGCAACGGTTTAATCCACCCTGGTTTGTTTTATCGTGCCATTAGATCGGTAAAGTTATAGCAACCGCCACAACGGTTAGGACACTAAACATACATTGACACAATAAGCGGCATTCATCTGATGTCCTAATGACCCTGGCGACTGCTATACCATCCACGATAGAAGGTTACGTGGGGATCGTCATTCGTCATACTCGCTTCGCGAGAAGCAAGCTACGTCATTCGTCCTTTGCTCCCCCAGCTTCCCCTCACCACAACACTTATTCAGCAGCCCCTAGTTAGGTGGATGGATATAAACCTAACTCTATTAAGTCTAGAAATCTGTGTACGGGCGGGTTTAGGGACAAAATTAATGGAGTAACCAATAACCTTTGTACAAAACCCGCCCTGCCCCACCCTTTCACCCCGATATTGTTTATGTGCGATCGCGGTTGGGAATCTAATCGGTTTTGTTGTCCGGTTTTGGATTAATTGATTGCCTTTCGCTGGGGGAGTGGGAGGGTTTTGTTGTTCCGTTATTGGTGAGGAGGGCGGGTTTTGTTGTTCCGTTATTGGTGGGGAGGGCGGGTTTTGTTGTTCCGTTATTGGTGGGGAGGGCGGGTTTTGTTGTTCCGTTATCGGTGGGGAGGGCGGGTTTTGTTGTTCCGTTATCGGTGGGGAGGGCGGGTTTTGTTGTTCCGTTATTGGTGGATATCTGAATTGATTCCCTAAACCCGCCCCTACATCTAATTTGGACTCTGCACCCCTGCACCTCAGCACCTCAGCACCCCCGCACCCCTGCACCTCTGCACCCCTGCACCGGAATCCCTTGTCTTCTCCAAACAAGCGCTATAAAGAAATGTGAATTAGGATCGATGATAGTCAAGATAGAATCAGACAGCGACTTCACCCAACCTGGGTGGAGATCTGCTGCTGCCGAGGAGATAAGCTATGGAAAACGAAAAAGTACCAACTACTATTATCACGCTGACCGCCGGTGTCGTTATCACCCTGGTCAGTTTGTGGGTTGGTCAAAACCACGGCTTGATGCCAGAACAGGCATCAGAACAAGCGCCGTTAGTCGATGAGTTTTTTGACGTGATGATGACTATCGGCACTGCCCTGTTTTTAGTCGTCGAAGGGGCGATTGTGATTGCCATGATTCGATTTCGGCGACGCGAGGGGGATGATACGGATGCTGAACCCATCATCGGTAATTTGCCCTTAGAAGCCTTTTGGACAGCCATTCCTGCCATTATCGTGATTGGACTAGGAATTTACAGCGTCGAAGTTTATCGAGACATGGGTGGTTTTGAACCGAACTTGGTTAAATCCGATACCCCCGCGCAGATGGCGAGTATGCCCGGAAGTGCGATCGCCGCCCCCTTAGTGGCTGATGCGGAGGGGATGGAGTCGGATGAAGCCGCACCCAAGGGCGCTAAATACGGCTTTGGCGCCGCACCTAAACGGCAAGGACAGACGGCTGACTTAGTGGTGAATGTCACGGGTTTACAGTTTGCTTGGATCTTTAACTATGCCGATAGTGGCGTTGTTGCTGGTGAATTACACGTTCCGGTTGGCAAAGACGTGCAACTGAATATCTCCGCCCAAGATGTGATTCACTCTTTCTGGGTACCTCAGTTCCGCCTCAAACAAGACGCCATTCCGGGTCAAGAAACGGAACTGCGGTTTGTTGCGACAAAACCTGGAACCTATCCCGTGGTTTGCGCTGAACTCTGTGGGGGTTACCACGGTGCGATGCGGACACAGCTTATTGTTCATACCCAAGAGGAGTATGAGGCTTGGTTCAAGGAAAATCAAGTTGCCCAGCAGCAAAACCCGAATCAAACCGTGGCGGTGAATCCGGCGGATCTATCCGAGTCCGAGTTTCTGGAACCCTACACGACTAAGTTGGGCGTTGATGAAAAAACGTTAACCCAGTTACACTCAATGCATGAATCCTAAACAGAAGCCCATCACACTCCAGTTGTCCATCTGGACAGGCTGCTTTAGTTGTCACAAGAAATTCTGATGACCCAAACCGAAACTGCACCTCAATCTCAAGCCACTTCCCACAGTTCCCATCCAACGGCATGGAAGTGGTATGACTATTTCACGTTTAATGTTGACCATAAGGTCATTGGCATTCAATACCTAGTTACCTCGTTCGTGTTTTATTTGATCGGGGGATTAATGGCAGTCGCTATGCGGGCTGAACTGTATACCCCCGATGCCGATTTACTTGATCCCAATCTTTATAATGCTTTTCTGACCAATCACGGCACGATCATGATCTTTTTCTGGGTCGTTCCGGCAGCTATTGGCGGGTTTGGTAACTACCTGATCCCGTTGATGATTGGTGCCAGAGATATGGCATTCCCGAAACTGAATGCGATCGCCTTTTGGCTGGTTCCTCCAGCGGGGGCGCTGCTGTTAGGCAGTTTCTTTTTCGGCGGCGCTCAATCCGGGTGGACATCCTACCCCCCGTTGAGCCTGATTACTGCCAATACTGCTCAATCGATGTGGATTCTCAGCATTATCTTGGTGGGAACCTCCTCAATTTTGGGTTCGGTGAACTTTATCATCACCATCTTCAAAATGCGCGTTCCTAGTATGCGCTGGGATCAGATGCCGTTGTTCTGTTGGGCGATTTTAGCCACATCGATATTAGCCCTGTTTTCCACGCCCGTGTTAGCGGCTGGATTAACCCTGCTGTTATTTGATATCAACTTCGGCACTAGCTTCTTCCGCCCCGATGCTGGGGGGAATGTGGTGGTGTATCAACACCTGTTCTGGTTCTACTCCCACCCGGCGGTGTATCTGATGATTCTGCCGATTTTCGGGATTATGTCGGAAGTGGTTCCGGTTCATGCCCGTAAACCGATCTTTGGCTATAAGGCGATCGCCTATTCATCCCTAGCCATCTGTATCGTCGGTCTATTCGTTTGGGTACACCACATGTTTACCAGTGGCACCCCCCCTTGGATGCGGATGTTCTTCACCATCTCCACGCTGATTGTGGCAGTCCCGACGGGTGTGAAAATCTTTAGCTGGGTGGCGACACTCTGGCAGGGAAAAATCCGCTACACCTCGGCAATGCTGTTTGCGATCGGTTTGTTAGGCATGTTTGTCTTGGGCGGACTGAGTGGCGTAACCCTGGGAACGGCACCCTTTGATATTCATGTCCACGATACCTACTACATTGTGGCGCACTTCCACTATGTTCTCTTTGGTGGTTCGGTGTTTGGTCTTTATGCTGGCATGTATCACTGGTTCCCCAAAATTACGGGTCGGATGTACAACGAAACTTGGGGGCGGGTTCACTTTATTCTCACCTTTATTGGCGCGAATCTCACCTTCCTCCCTATGCATTCCTTGGGTTTGCAAGGAATGCCTCGCCGGGTAGCGATGTATGACCCCCAATTCACGGCAATTAATCAGCTTTGTACCTTCGGTGCGATTCTATTAGGGTTCTCGGTGGTGCCCTTCGCGATTAATTTAATTTGGAGTTGGATTGCAGGACCCAAGGTGGGTGATAATCCCTGGGATGCCTTGAGCCTGGAATGGACAACCAGTTCACCACCTGAAATCGAAAATTGGGAAGTCTTACCCGTATTAACCCATGGTCCCTATGCGTATGGCATGAATGGTCGCAATGGTAAAGGTCTCAATCCCAGTGCGCCAGCATCGGGGGAACCTGCTGTTGAAGCGAAGTAAGGTTAATTTATGACTGTAGAGACGTGCCATGGCGCGTCTCTACGTGTAGATGGCGATAGGTAAACGAAAATTATGCAAGGTTCAACGATTGACGAATATCAAGTCTCCTCTACCCCCGAAGCCTCGGCTGAAGGGGCGGTGGCGGAACATGAGGAACATCCCGATTATCGGGTTTTGGGGCTAATCGTCTTTCTTGCCTCTGAATCCCTGATGTTTGGTGGGATGTTTGCCTCGTATTTAATCTATCGAGGGGTATCCACAACCTGGCCCCCCGAAGGCACAGAAGTGGAACTCTTAGTTCCGGCAATTAACACAATTATTCTGGTGTCGAGTAGTTTTGTCATCCATAACGGAGATGTGGCGATTAAAAAGAATAATGTCTCCGGGATGCGGTTGTGGTATATCATTACCGCGATTATGGGCGTCATTTTCTTAGGCGGTCAGGTGTATGAATATCTCACATTGGGGTATGGTCTGACCACGAATGTGTTTGCTAACTGCTTTTATCTGATGACTGGATTCCACGGGTTGCACGTTACCGTCGGGGTTTTACTGATTCTCGGCGTCTTATGGCGATCGCGTCGTCCCGGACATTACGGTGAAACCAAGCACGTTGGCATTGAAATGGCAGAAATTTATTGGCACTTTGTCGATATCATCTGGATTATTCTGTTTACCCTGCTGTACATCCTGACGCTGTTTTAAAGCGAAGACGTAGAGACGTGCCATGGCACGTCTCTACCCTTGTCGGGTGGGCTTTATCCGACCTTCCCATATTTCATATAACGGGGGTAGCGTTCCCCGGATTTGGTATTAGTTCTCCCTATCATCCCGACGGAAAGGATGCTGACCAACTGCCAGTTCTTGTTTACTCTGTCTCAAATTATGCCACAACTCTTTAATTTGTTTATAGGCAGCTTCGGGTTCAACTTTACCTGCGGTTTCTAAGTTGCAAATATAGTTTACCTTTTGCGCGAATTCCTGTAAATTGGCATTAAACACTAAATTTTCTGGCTTGACATCGCCGTAATAGCGACTGCGTGGATATAAAAACTCATCTCTATCGGTCATTTGGATCTCCTTTGATAAAAGCTATTGTCGATCAACTGGAATCTAATTCCCCCCTATTTCTCAAGAAATTTAATAATATTGATGGCATCTTTTCCTTAGTCCATTGACGAGAATTAACTTGGTTGAACGGTGACATCCCCACCAGAAGCAGTGCCTAAACTAACGTGGCGCAAGTTTCCCATCAGCGAAGTGGATCACAAATCACTACTCAGAAGTCAACGCCTCACGGATGGGTACTCGGTCTAGTCCGATCCTCTGTAGCCAAGACAAAACTACAAGGACAGCGTCTAAGAGGTTTGCCATCCTATCTGACTCAGAATAATTAATGGTACAAATTTTTTAGACTCCCACCATCTACCATTGTAGTGAATCTGGCGTGAATAACCCAGCGCCGCTTTGGGGGACAGGGGTTTGGTGACCCAACCCCTACTGCACTATCCTGATTCAATGAATCTATCGAGCCTACTCTGATCATGTCTCAACCGCAAAAACTATACGAAGGCAAAGCCAAAATCCTTTATCCGACTGAAGATCCAGAGATACTCCTCACCGTCTACAAAGATGATGCAACTGCCTTTAATGCCCAAAAGCGAGGTCAAATCGTCGGTAAAGGGGAAATGAATTGTGCGATCGCGGCTCACTTGTTTAAGTTTCTGGAATCTCAAGGGATTCGCACCCATTTTATTGACTGTCCCACCTCCAACCAGATGCGGGTCAAGCGGGTGACAATCTTGCCCGTGGAAGTTGTGGTGAGGAACATTGCCGCAGGGAGTCTGTGTCAACAAACTGGATTACCTCTGGGCAAAATCCTGCCCCAACCCTTGGTGGAATTCTACTATAAGAAGGACGAATTAGGAGATCCCTTGCTCACTCGCGATCGCTTATTACTCCTAGACCTGGCAACACCTGACCAACTTAACCAGTTAGACCAACTGGCATTACAAGTCAACCAGAGTCTCACCACCTTTTTCCAAAGCTGCGGCATTACCCTGGTGGACTTTAAGCTAGAATTCGGCATTGATACCAACCAACAGTTACTCTTAGCCGATGAAATTAGCCCCGATACCTGTCGTCTGTGGAACCAAGCAGAAACTGATCCCCAACAGCGCGTCATGGACAAAGACCGCTTTCGTCGGGATCTCGGACAAGTCGAACAAGCCTATCAGCAAGTTCTAGAGCGAGTGCTAGCCCAAGACAGCAGAAAGTAGAAGGCAGAGGACACAAAGCTGTAAAGTTTATGAGGTCTGCTTTTTTCTGTGCTTGTTAACGGGTAGGCATGGGTAGCCAAGCCGTGCTAGGGGAACTTAATGGCTTCAGAGTAAGCGAGGTGATGAAAATCCTGGTATTTTGTCCTTTATCAGTTAAATGATGACATCTTAAGTTTAAAGCAACTCGAGGTCAGATCCTAAGTCAACTTAATCAAGCTTGTTCAGTAGGCGATCGCTCAACTGACTAACAAGCAGTGAACAACGGATAAAAGCTGATCGCAACCCTTGCAATCAACGTGGTGTGTGGACGTGTCAAAAAATCTGAGGATCATGCGCTTATCTCCTTTATTAACGGCAATTCTCGCGGTAACGGCTAGCATCGGTTTATCAAACTCCCCTAGCCATGGGCAAACAACAGACCAACCTATCCGCGACTTTGAACCTAGTCAACGGGATGGGTTAAAAGACCATGAGAAAATGGGGATGCCAGACTACCCCGAAGCAACAACGGCTCAACATTGGCTGAATGAAGCCGTTAATGAAACCAGCGAATCGACAACAAACAATCCTAGAGGTGAGGTAGAATCGATTTCCCAGCCGATTCAGGACAATCCAGCGATTCATCAAATTGAGGTGGATTCAACGCCATTACCATCGGTTCAACCAACACATCAGAGGCGAATTCATCACCATGATGTTGCTTCTCCTCAGTTCGCTCAAGTTATTGACAAACCCTCTATAGAAACCAGCGAATCGACAACAGACAGTCCTAGAGGTGAGGTAGAATCGATTTCCCAGCCGATTCAGGATAATCCAGCGATTCATCAAATTGAGGTGGATTCAACGCCATTACCATCAGTCACACCGACACATCAGGGGGGAGTTCATCACCAGGGTATTTCTTCTCCTCGATTCGCTCAAGTTATGGACGAAACGACAACAGAAACCAGCGAATTGGCAAAAGATAAGCCTAGAAATGAGGCAGAATCAACCTCCCCGCCGATTCAGGTCAATTCGACCCAATCAACAATTAACCCCACAACCCTAAATCATCTAGCCCTTCATGCCATAGCAACGCCAACGGTGACGCCAACGCCGCCCCTAATTTCCCAAGTTCAAGTTCCGCCAACTGACGCACCAACGCCACCCGCCAATCAGCCAGAACCACGAGTCTTGGTCTCAGAAGTCGTCATTGACTTTCAGGATTACACCGGACCCCAAGAGCAACTGGAAAACGAGATTTTTCGAGCCATTAGCACCCGACCCGGATTGGCAACCACACGCTCTCAGTTACAGCAAGATGTGAATGCTGTCTTTGCCACAGGTTTCTTCAGAAGTGTAGACGTTGTACCCGAAGATACTCCCCTGGGCGTGCGGATTACCTTTGTGGTCGAACCGAACCCTGTACTGCGTCAGGTGGCGGTGAATACAGTTCCCCCAGAAGCCGAAGCGCGGGTTCTACCTCAGGAGGTGGTTGATCAGATTTTCCAAGAGCAATATGGTGAAATTCTTAACCTGAATGACCTCCAACAAGGCATTCAACGGTTAAACGACTGGTATCAAGAACAGGGATACGACCTGGCTCAAGTGGTTGATGCCTCAGATGTGAATGATGATGGCATTGTCACCGTGACTGTGGCAGAAGGTGTGATTGAAGAGATTGCCGTCCGCTATCTTGATGAAGAGGGAGAACCCATCCTGAATGACGAAGGTGAGCCAATTCGCTTACTCACAGAGGAGGATGAACCCATTGGTGGGCGTACCCGTCCCTTTATCATCACCAGAGAAATGCAACTCGATGAAGGGGATGTATTTAACCGCCAAATTGCTGAACGGGATTTGCGACGAGTTTTTGGTCTAGGACTTTTTGATGACGTGCGCCTCTCCTTTGCTCCGGGAACTGACCCCCGTCGAGTTGTGGTGGTGGTGGATGTGATTGAGAAAAATACAGGCTCCTTGGCGGCTGGGGCGGGAATTAGCTCTGCCAGTGGCTTATTTGGTACAGTGAGCTATCAGCAGCAAAACCTCGGTGGCAATAATCAAACCCTAGGGGCAGAATTCCAGGTGGGAGAACGCGCCTTGCTGTTTGACCTGCGCTTTACCGACCCTTGGATTGCTGGCGATCCCTTCCGCACCTCCTATACCGTGAATGCTTTCCGCCGCCGCTCGATTTCCCTGATTTTCGACGGGGGTGATCCTGAAGTCGAACTCCCCAATGGTGACCGCCCTCGTGTGGTGCGTACCGGGGGTGGAATTAATTTTACTCGTCCCTTATCCCGCGATCTCTATAGCCGTTCTGAATGGACCGCCTCAGCCGGATTAGAATTTCAAAATGTGTCGATTCGGGATTCAGATGGTGATTTGAGTCCAGAGGATGAACTCGGAAACGATTTAAGCTTCAGTGGAGAGGGTGAAGATGACCTGTTTACCCTGCAACTAGGGGCGGTGCGCGATCGCCGCAATAATCCCCTGCGACCCACGAGTGGTTCTCTGCTCAGATTCGGCGTTGAACAGACGATTCCGATTGGTCAAGGGAGTATCTTTCTCAGTCGCCTGCGCGGTAGCTACAGTTACTATCTCCCTGTAGAATTTACCAATTTCAGTGAAGGAGCCGAAGCCCTCGCCTTTAACGTGCAAGCCGGAACCGCGATAGGAGACTTACCCCCCTACGAAGCCTTTTCTCTCGGTGGGAGTAACTCAGTGCGCGGTTACGATGAGGGAGAAGTGGGTTCAGGTCGCAGCTTTATCCAAGCTACAGCAGAATACCGTTTTCCGATTATCTCGGTGGTGGGCGGTGCTTTATTTTTGGACTTCGGCACCGATCTCGGTACCGGTGATGATGTACCTGGTGAACCTGCGATCGTTCGCGATAAACCTGGCACCGGCTTTGGCTACGGGATTGGTATCCGAGTCCAATCTCCCCTGGGTCCGATTCGTGTGGATTATGGGTTTAATGATGAGGGAGAAAGCCGCCTCCATTTCGGTATTGGAGAGCGTTTTTAGGAGATCGTCATTCGTCATTCGTCCTTTGTCCTTTGTAAGGATTTGAGTACCAGTTACAAAACTTAGTGAGCGTGCTGTTTTCTTTTGTCCGAAGGGTTGAGCGAGGTGTTCTCTGACATAAGACCAATGACCAATGACCAATGACCAATGACCAATGACCAATGACCAATGACCAATAACCAATGACCAATGACCAATGACCAATGACCAATGACAAACTACACTTTGGGTGCTGCTTTTGAACAATCAGGGGTCGGATTGCACAGTGGGATCACTACCACGGTTCGCGTCTTGCCCGCTGCAGCTGGAACGGGACGTTATTTTGTCCGCGTTGACTTGCCAGGAAAACCTGTGATTCCAGCGCGAGTGGAGGCTGTCTCTACTACGATGCTTTCGACTCAGTTGAGGGCGGAAAATGGTGAGACTTCTGCCTCTTCCTTCGATTACGAGGTGACAGTGAGAACAGTCGAACACCTCCTCGCCGCCCTCGCCGGGAGTGGCGTGGACGATGCTTGTATTGAAATTGACGGATCAGAAGTTCCCCTGTTAGACGGTTCGGCATTGGTTTGGATCAAAGCAATTCAGGAGGTGGGGATGGTTGAGAGTCAACCTTCCCTGTCGTCTCCACTGGTGGTTAAGGAACCCATTTGGGTGAATCAAGAGGATGCCTTTGTCGCCGCCTTACCCGCACCGATGACGCGATTTACCTACGGCATTGATTTTGAGAACCCAGCGATTGGCAATCAATGGCATAGCTGGACACCGGAACAGGAGCATTTTGCTAAGGCGATCGCACCTGCGCGAACCTTTGGTTTAGCCAACCAAGTTGACCAATTACGCGATCGCGGTTTAATTAAAGGCGGTAGCTTGGAAAATGCCTTAGTTTGCGGCGATCACGGCTGGTTGAATCCGCCCTTGCGATTTTCAAATGAGCCAGTGCGTCATAAACTTTTAGATTTAGTAGGGGATTTGAGTTTATTGGGGAAATTTCCTGTCGCTCATGTCCTCGCCTACAAAGCCAGTCACACTCTGCATATTCAATTAGCGAGATTACTGGCTCAACAAATCGGCGCTGGGGATGTCAGTGGTCAATCATCAGCCGTCATTGGCAATTGATCACTACTGGCACCTAAACGCTTACTCATCCATGTTCCTTGTGTAGCGGACGCAAAACTAAGTGACCAGCATTCTAATCCGCTTACAGTTTGGATACGTTTACAGAGTCACTCACCTGGTCACTGAACGCTGCTCATTGGTACTCGTTTTTATCCTAATTTACTCATGTCTACCTTGATTGACGTTAACACTCACGATGATTCCACTGATAATGCCAACCCCACTCAGTCTGAATCATCCACCAAAACAGTTTTCACAGTTGAAGACATTCATAAGATCCTGCCCCATCGCTATCCTTTTGCTTTAGTTGACCGCATTATTGAATATGTTCCGGGAAAGCTAGCGGTTGGCATTAAGAATGTCACGTTTAATGAACCCTATTTTCAAGGACATTTTCCAGGACGCCCGATGATGCCGGGGGTGATGATTGTAGAAGCCATGGCTCAAGTTGGTGGCATTGTCTTAAAGCAAATGGCTGATATGGATGACGCCTTATTTGTTTTTGCCGGAATTGATAAAGTTCGCTTTCGTCGTCCTGTTGTACCGGGTGATCAACTGATCATGACAACGGAACTCGTATCGGTGAAGCGCCGTCGTTTTGGAAAGATGCAAGCTCGTGCAGTCGTTGACGATCAGCGAGTTGCTGAAGGGGAATTGATGTTTTCTCTAGTTGAATAACTCTTACTGGCGCTATCCCAAATTCGGGTTAGCGCTCCCGGATTCTTCATCCTGTCACACTTGAATCTCTTGAGGCGTCGGTATAAATGATTATATAGCGCTTCGCGCTGGTCTAGTTACACTTTGTTTGTACGAACATCCCATCTGGACTCAGCTTCAGAGAAGGGAGTTGTAAATACACCAGAGCGACTTGCTATACCTAAAATTTCTGCGATCGCTTAACCTAACATTCAATCCTACAGCTCACCCAAATTTAGTATGTCCCCTGTTCAACCTTCCTTTAACGTAAGTAGGTTGGTGGAAATAAACTCAACTATATTAATTAAGTGATGTAAATAACCCTCAAACCCTCACAAATGACCAATGACGAATGACGAATGACAAACTCACCCTGTTCACCACTCAAATAGGATCGCTATATGGCAACAACACTGATTCATCCTACTGCTGTAATCCACCCTGGCGCCCAACTCCATCCGACAGTTCAAATTGGTGCTTATGCGGTCATTGGCGATAATGTAAAAGTGGGTTCACAGACGAAGATTGGCGCTCATGCGGTTCTAGAAGGACCGACGGAAATTGGTGAGAGAAACCAAATATTTCCTGGGGCAGCGATTGGCTTAGAACCGCAAGACTTAAAATATGATGGGGCACCCAGTTGGGTCAGAATTGGTGATGATAATCGGATTCGGGAATATGTCACGATTAACCGAGCAACGGGTGCGGGAGAAGCGACAGTTATTGGCAATAATAACCTGTTGATGGCTTATGTCCACGTTGCTCACAATTGCCTGTTGGAAAACTCTGTCGTGATTGCTAATGGAGTCGCTTTAGCCGGACATGTTCATATTGAATCAAAAGCCACCATTGGCGGCGTTTTAGGCATTCATCAATTTGTCCACATTGGGCGTCTAGCGATGGTGGGGGGAATGAGTCGAATTGATCGAGATGTACCCCCTTATATGTTAGTTGAAGGCAATCCTGCACGAGTGCGATCGCTCAATTTAGTGGGTCTCAAAAGAGCGGGAATCAACGGCGAGTCCCTAGGAGACTTAAAAAAGGCATTTCAGACACTCTATCGCTCTGATTACACCTTCAATCAAGCCGTAGAACAACTCCATCTAATCTCTGAGCATGAACAGGTACAGCACCTACGCCTATTCTTAGAGCGATCGCAATTACCTGGGCGGCGTGGTTCGATTCCAGGGCGTCGTTTTCATCATAGTCAAGACACGGAGAAGTGTTAACCCAACTGAATGACCTTACTTTTCATGGAATCGGAAAAACCTCTCTCCAAACCTCTCTACTGCAAGGAGAGAGGCTTTGAATTCTCCCCCTTCCATACAACAAAAGCGAAGCATCTTTGTAATCAGTGTAACTAACCTCTCACTTCCCTCCCCCACTCTCTCCCATAAATCCGTGAAATCAGTGTTTTGACGAATGACCAAAAAAACAATTTTTATCAGTACGGGTGAAGTCTCCGGTGATTTACAGGGTGCAATGCTTATTGATGCCCTGAAAAAACAAGCTACCCAACAAGGAATCGAGTTAACGATTGTGGCATTAGGGGGCGAAAAAATGGCGCTTTCTGGTGCCACATTATTAGGAAATACGACGGGTATTGGCTCAGTCGGACTATTAGAATCTTTGCCATTTGTTCTGCCAACCTTAACCATTCAGCGTCGCGCCAAACAATACCTTCAGAATAATCCTCCAGATGTCGTTGTTCTCATTGACTATATGGGACCCAATCTCGGTATTGGCAAGTTTATTCAGCGTCAGCTTCCCAAAGTTCCTGTCGTCTATTACATCGCCCCTCAAGAGTGGGTTTGGTCACTGTCTCCCCGCAATACCGCCACAATTGTGGAAATGACACACAAACTGTTAGCTATATTTCCCGAAGAAGCGCGTTATTTTGCAGAAAAAGGCGCATCCGTTCATTGGGTAGGTCATCCCCTGGTTGATCGTATCCCATCTTATCCCAGTCGGGAGCAAGCTAGAACAGCGCTAGGGATTAAACCCGATCAAACCGCGATCGCGCTTTTACCCGCCTCCAGACATCAAGAAATCAAATACATGATGCCGATTATCTTTTCCGCCGCCCAGCAGCTTCAGGAGAAGTTATCGACTTGTAGAGACGTGCCATGGCACGTCTGGGAAGCAGGGGGAGATAAGTCAACAGTCAATTGTAGGGGCGGGTTTAGCCACTCAGATAAGCTTGTCACTGATAACTTATCAACAAAACCCGCCCTTATTCAAAAGTCAAAACTTTCCCAATCCCCAATCTTTTGGATTCCCTTATCTCATCAAGCCTATCGCCAACCGATTGAAAAGGCAATAGAAGACTATGGACTTCAGGCAACATTAGTAACAGAAAAGACTCAGGAGGTACTCGCCGCCGCTGATTTAGCGATTACCAAATCAGGTACAGTGAATTTGGAATTAGTGCTGCTCAATGTTCCCCAGGTTGTCTTTTATCGGGTGAGTTCATTAACCTACTGGATTGCCCGTAATTTCCTTAAGTTTTCCATTCCCTTCATGTCACCCCCAAATTTAGTCGTGATGCGTTCAATTGTGCCAGAGTTACTTCAAGAAAATGCGACTCCAGAAAATTTAGTTCGAGAAGCAATGGAACTGTTATTTAATCCCCAGAACCGTCAACAAACCCTGGAAAATTATCAACAAATGCGTCAACTATTAGGGGAAGTCGGAGTATGCGATCGCGCGGCGTTAGCGATTCTCCAGCTAGCGTACTCCACTCAATAAATCTATGCCTTGATAAAATTGGTTACAGTTTCACTACTATCTTTTCGGTTGCACCCATCAGTGACTAAACCCGCCCCGATTCACCACCCTTACCGCCATAATCAAAAACTCGCACCAATGGTGCAAGAAACTGATTGGACGAATAATCTCGTGATTGTGGAGAAGTGCAAGGGGGAATGAAGGAGTCTATCAAGGGGATAATCAACCCAGATTTGGTATAAATTAGGTATTCCCCGTTCCCTGTTGTTCAGGAATTGAGGTAAGCTGTCATGCATTTAAATTGGGTATTAGTAGCGAGCAAGATGCTCGCACTACAAGGATTACGCCACTATTGATATTAAGGTTTAAATGCCGAACAGCTTATACGCTTGATTTTAAGCATTCTTGGACGAAGGGAGCAAGCAGAGAGGCAAACAAATTATTGATACTCCAGAAAGTCATAAATAATTTCATCGGGTTCATCCTCAAAACCGTCCCAATATTTACCTATGAGGGTTGGTTTTCAAGACCACCATCTGCCAACATCCTGGATTGCCTGGGCGGTTTCCTTTAAAGCTTCGGAGCCACCTAGCTCTACAAGAATAGGACTTAAAGACACTAGATTCTCTAAAAAATTATGACGAGGAAGATGAGCCAAAATGTGAAGAATTTCTTGCCAAAGAGAGACATTTACCGAAAACAGTTTTAAATAGGGTGTGAGTTCGCTTAAGGCACGAGCGCGAGATAACTCATCCTGAATCAACCTTAGCGAATCCAAAGCTTGCGGTATGATTTGTGGCATACGGGACGCAAGGGTTCTAAGGGCGAAGACACGGTGATTCTCATCCTGAATTGCTCGTGCTATTTCCAGAGCAGATTCGAGCCGATGTTCAGGTAAATTAGGAACAAGATAACTGAGTGCTAAAGCACGACCATTCTCATCCGGAATGGCTTGTGTTACCTCAAGGGCTTCTGAGAAAATATCGGGTAAACGGCAAGCCAGATGACTCAGAACCTTAACACAGTCACACTGATTCTGCATCAACCGTGCTGTTTCCAATGTTCGTATCAGCATATTAGAGGGCAAATAAGGAATTAGCTGACACAGAGCATCGGTACACAACCGAGATTCAGCGTTAATTGCTGCATCAAGAGCTTGTGGCAAGGATTCGGGGAGGTAGGGAGCGAGGCAACTCAAAGCGATCGCACGAGCATCCTTTTCATGCAGCCCTTGAGCTACCTCAATAGCTTGTTTGAGAAGAATCGGGGGCAAATGGGGGGCAAGAATTTCCAAGGCGATTGCACGGTGATACTCCACTGGAATGGCTTGTGCCACTTCAAAGGCTTCTGGGCAAATCTCCGGAAAATGAGGAACCAGTTCACCTAGGGACATAGCACGGGAATATTCATTCTGAATTAACCGTGATGCAGTAAGGGCTTCTTCCCGGATTTCCGGAAAATAAGACGATAGGTGAATTAGGGCTTTGGCACGAGACCATTGATCCTGAATTAATCGTGCTATCTTTAAGGCTTCTGGGAAGAGTTCTGGCAAGTAGGAAGCAAGATGTGTCAAAGCATAAGCCCTACTCAATTCATCCTGGGTTGCCTGTGTTAACTTAAGGGCTTGTTTGAGCAAATTAGGGGGCAAATGGGGTATAAGTTTACATAGTGTATCGTCACGACTAAACCGCGTCTGGAAGACTTTCTCTAAAACTGCTGGCAAAATGTCCGGTGAATGGAGGGCAAGGTTGCTTAAAGCTCTAAGATAATACGACTCATACTGCATCTCATCCCAATAAGACTGCCATTCATCTGGAAGCGCTCTTACCATATTCAGAATTTCTGAGAATGAGAAAATGTCTGGTAAACGGGGGGCAATATTACTCAGGGCTAGAGCTTGATAATTCTGATTCTGAATTTTGCGTGCCACATTGAAGGCGGGTTCAAGCAAATCAGAAGGCAAATCAGGAGCAATGTTACTTAAGGCTAAAGCACGGTTATTCTCATCTGGGATTGCCTCTATCGCTTCCAAAACTTCTGGGAAGATTTGCGGAAAATTAATAGCCAGATAGCTCAATTTATGGGCGCGAAAAGATCCACCCAGAGAACGTGCTGCAGCTAACGCTTCTGGCAAGATTTCTGACCAATTAGGGGCAAGGTCAATTAGAGGATTGGTGCTTAAAAAATGGTCGCGATACCACTCGTTGGGAATTGCTTGTACTGCTTCTAAGGCTTCTTGCCGAATTTGTGGCAAATGGGAAGCTAGGTAAGCTAGAGCGTAGGCACGATAATTTGGATCTTGTATCTTCCTTGCCTCCGCCAAAGCGAGTGTGAGCAAATCAGACGGTAAATGAGGGATGAGGAGACTTAACGGGTAGAGAGGTAAAGCCTCATTGTGCATCTTCCGTACTGCCTCCAATGCTTCTGGGAGGAGTTGCGAAAAATGAGTGGCAAGGTAAACCATCGCTAGAGTACGGTCATTCTCCACTTGAATCTCTCGTGCTATCTTTAGGGCTTGTGGAAGTAACGCCTCCGGTAAATGAGGAGCTAGTTTTTTGATGGCTTCTGCCCTATTACCAGAGTACGGTATCTGCTGAGCATAAGCTAAACCTTGAGCAGGAGTCCATATCTGCTTGTTTACCAATGCCGCTATTAGTTCAGGTGGAGTTTTTTCTCCTAAGCTTTTGAGAGAAGTTATGATCAGCGCATAGCGATATTGCCAACCAAGGGATTGGGAAGGGCAAGACTCAAATGCCTCTTCTGCTAACTGCCAAGCCCTTGCCACATCTTTCACATAGCTCCCCAACTGCCCTAGGTGATCGCAAGCTTGATACCAACCGTTATATCCCTGTGCAGTCTCCTCTTGCAGCAGTTTATGCAGTTCATCAATCCAGCCCGCTTTCTCCAAATGCCATGTCAGATGAGCATGAATATAACCATCATCAGGCAGTGTGTACCATAAATTATTTTCAGTTTTTGCCCGATAGTGTTCCAACAGGGTAGCGTGAGCTTGTGGGAGGGTTAAACCCAAACCTGGTATAGTATCTGTCTCCACTGCTGAAGAGCGAGTGAGCAAGTGACGCGCCATATCGTGCCATAAGTCATGCAGGCGATAAGTTGAAGTTTCATCCGCAAGAGGACTGCCGGAGAATAGTAAAGCCCTAGCTTGGAAATCGCGTAACGTTTTTTTTGCCTTCCCCTGATTTAACTGCCAAAGCGTGACTATCATTGCCGAAGTAATCGTGGCATCTTCTGGTAAGACACCCAACCAGGCAAACTTTTGTAAATAGTCTGGCGACAATCGTTTCAGGCTTAAGTTAAAAGATGCCAATAAGCTATAACGCTTCTTTATCGCTTCACTTTCTATTCCTTCTGCACCTGGGAAATCTAAGGCTTCCAAGCTAGCGATTTCCTGGCGCAAGTCAGCTAGTAATTCAGCCCAAGACACTTGATAATTAGCAATTTGAGCAGCCGCTAACTCCAGCGCTAAGGGCAAGTAACCCACTGTCTTAGCTAAATCTTTTGCCTGCTGACGCTCCGTTTTCGATAGTTTCCCCACGCTATTTTCTAGCAGTGTTAATGACTGCTCTTGTGTCATTACATCTAGCTCGTAGCGGATTGCGTCAATAATTAGATTTTCACGAGTTGTCACTAGCAGCCGACATTTTGTACCCCAAAACCGAAAGGGTTCAAAATGGTCTAAACTCCAAACATCATCAACTACCAACAGCACAGCTTTATCGTACAACAGTCTTTGCAAATGCATTGAAGCTGTATCTATTGTGGTAGGTTTAAAGTCATAATCCCCTAACTCCTGTATCCAGCGACTCAGATGTGAAAGCAAGTCTGGCTGTTGACCTAAAGTTACCCATAAAACGCCATCGGGAAAATAATCCTGTATCTCTGGGTCATAAGTCAAAGCCGCCGCAAGGGTAGATTTACCAATACCCCCCAAACCGTAAATCGCATACACTACTAAGGTTCCTATCCGGGCAGTTTTCTCAGAAAGTAGGTATTGCTTTAGCTTTTGACTCGTTTCTGGGCGCTCTACAAAATAAGGAGGTAAGGGGGGAATACCTCTCATCGGGGGCTTACATCTAACCGTTTGGGGTGCAGTTGCAATAGCCCCTGCTTGTTGCTTAGACTTAGGTGGTCGTAAACGTTCCCACTCTTGGTCAAACCACTTGAGATTTTCGGCTTTATCTTTTGACCACAGAGTTAGGGTGAAACGCCATTCTTCTTTACCCTTCTTCTGCACCCGATTATCTTCCAGAATTTTCAGAAAATCTTTCATCCGATGAAGAGCTTCCCGAATGTGAGGCTTGGTTAAGCCACCTTGATGCTTGTCCTTGCGAGTCAATTCCGCTAAAACCCTGAGCTTTGTCTCTACAAGCAGCTTGGGTTTAGCTGAATCTTGCTCACGCCAATTAGATTTGATGTCCAAATCATCGCCATCTTCTAATTCGTGATTAACAAACGAAAGCAAAGCCTCAAACAGGCGCAGCGCTCTAGCTTGAACTTCAGATCCATAGGTAGCTCTCGGCATCGTTATCAATGAGAGATTTTCGCAAAAAGTTTAGGGTTGGGGTAGCACTATCCTAAATGAAGATCCTACCCTAACCTTACTCTAGCCTTGAATTTTATTTGCTTTCATCAATTCCTCAACAGCACTTGCTTTTGATTACAACCCCAAAGCGAACCTAGTTTCAACACCAATTGAAATAAAGTTCAAACAATGACCAACTCGACAACTAACATCACGCCGTCCAATTCTATTGCAGTGGTTACGCCAGCCCAACCTGTACTCCATAGTCCGGCAAGCTGGATGAAAGATGGGAACAGCCCAGCAGAGATTATTCTAGCCATTGCAATTTTAGTTGGATCGCTTACAGGATTAGTTAAAGTTGTATTGCCTGTGTTTCTGACACACAATAAAATCAGGTGATACAATTTTCGTTGAACTGACCTTCCGTACCCTAGGGTATCGATCAAGACACCGGAGTTCCATTGGTGGAGAGATTTATTACCCAGGTAGTGACAGAAGGGTGAACCGGGATGAAACAGGAACCGTAGGGGCTTGGTTTCCAAGCCCACTGAAATAAGACACCATTGTAGAGACGCGCCATGGCGCGTCTCTACCAAATAATCTGTCCTAACCGCTATAGCGGTTGCTATAGCAAACGCCCTAACATCCACCTATCGAGACGAACACAGCAGATCCATCAGGGATTGGGGTATCTCTTCAAAATGTTCTAACAAAAAATCCATAATTGCTAGATGGCGCAAATCCCTAGGTTTAGGCGGATAATATCCTTGACCTCGGTTGAACCAATTCTGCACTGTCCCCAGGGAACGGGAACAGATATGAGAAAGTTGTTCGTATGTGACATCCCATTTAGCATAAAACTGCTTTGGCGTCATCCCTAATTCACAATAACAATAAAGGTCAATAATGTATTGTTCACGCTGAGTAATCGGGCGCAGATTGTGGCGTCGTCGAGGATTATAACGTCCCGTCGGGCAATGCAGAGATAGGGGCGGTATCCCACGGCGAGAATGGGTGGGATAACGATAAGAATTGCCATTCTCTTCATTCAATTCAACCGTATCAGGTATTTTTTCCACATCCGCTTCAGCCGCCGTATCTGTCGTTACCCAAGCTGCACTAGGAGAATCAGAAGCGAGTTGGATGATGTAATAAACCATCCATTGATGGTGATGGTATTCATAGAAGCGCCCTACAATCACACCCCAGTCTGTCTGATTCGTTTTCCACTGAACGCGATCGCCTTCTGTATAGCGAGGGGTAGGCGTGGAGAGAGGGCGATTGTAAAAATTCTCCCCTTGCTTCCTTGGCTTCCCCTGTTTCTCTATCTCCTCACTATGACGCAGGGTATTTAACGCGCCAGCAATCAGTTTACCGTTGAGGCTTTCGGTCAACTGCTGGATAAATAGCTGGGCGATCGCATGGACTTCAGTATCCGTGAGGTGCATTTGCGACGCATCAAAATCAATATCGCGGTAGTGCTTGAGTAGAGACAGGAGTTGGGTAATCCCAAATTCTGTTAACGCTTGCTGGGCAGAGGTTTCAGCGGTATGGCTGGTGTCGAAGTGAGGCGGTAAAGGTTTCATGAGCTTCTTTTCCTTGTGTTATATTAGTGTACTGTTTACTTGTAATAATGTTATAACATAATAAGCAAAATTAAAACCCCTTTCTCTCAAAAAAAGAGCCAGGGGAAAAATACTTGAATCAAAAAACGTAGGGTGGGTTAGGCGGTATCTAAATCGAAGTGATAACCATTTAATGAAGTATCCGCCGTAACCCACCGATATTAACGGGAGAAAATATTATTCAATCAATATTTCAGACAATAATCCTAAACTTGGTTGGGTTTCCTGCGTCAACCCAACCGACAACTCCTAAAATTAAGCAATAGATTACACGGTTAACCCTGAATTTCGACAGGACTTCGGACGTTCGGCGATGCTCAGTCGAGCCGCGTGAGCGCTCAGTCGAACGCTCAATTGCCGCGAAGCGATGCCCTGAGTGTGCCGAAGGGTCGAAGGGTTAAATCGGGCGCACGTCAGTGCGCCCCTACCATTTGTTTGATACAACAGGCGTCAAACTCACGCCATTCTTCGTTTGGAGAGAGGTTGTCCAGCTCTCGTGATAAAGTAAATACAAAAAACCTGACAACCTTCTGTTCTCTGTCGTAAGCTGTCATGCATTTAAATTGGGTATTAGTAGCGAGCAAGATGCAAAGCCTTCGGCATGGCTTCGCTAAACGCACTACAAGGCTTTCGCCGTTATTGATATTAAGGTTTAAATGCCGAACAGTTTATTGAATCAGCCAAATTAATCTGCGGAGTAGTCGAGACGATGATCAAGTTTTCCGATCACATACCAGCTGCCCTCATCGGTACGGCGATTGTGTTGGTACAGCCTCAGTTTGCCGTCGCTTTGACGAATCTTGTTGTCGCCCAACAGCCGACAGTTCAAAACCTGATTAACTCGGCAAGAATCAAAGCAGAGAAAGGAGACTATCAGGGGGCTATTGCTGATTTAACTCAAGCACTACAACTGAATCCCAACAATTTAGAGGCTTACTATCTGCGGGCAAATGCTTACTATCAGCTAGAAAATTACCAAGGGGCGATCGCGGATTTCACTCAAGTGCTTCAACTTAATCCTGACTTTGCCTACGCCTACATCGGTCGAGGTAATGCCCGCTCTGACTTAGGAGACTACCAAGGAGCGATCGCCGATTACACTCAAGCGATTAAACTTAATCCTGAGGATGCTATTGCCTACGGCAACCGGGGTATTGCTCGCTCTAACCTAGAAGACTACCAAGGAGCGATCGCCGATTACACTCAAGCGATTAAACTTAATCCTGACTATGCTGGTGCCTACGGCAACCGGGGTAATGCCCGCTCTAACCTAGGAGACTACCAAGGGGCGATAGAGGATTACAATCAAGTGCTTCAACTTAATCCTAACGATGCTTTGGCATACTACAACCGAGGTTTTGCCCGCTCTGACTTAGGAGACTACCAAGGAGCGATAGAGGATTACAATCAAGCGATTCAACTTAATCCTGATTATGTTGGTGCCTACACCGGTCGGGGTATTGCCTATCTTAACTTAGGAGATAAACCAAAAGCCCTTGAAGATTTTCGCCAAGCTGCCACTCTTTTTCAGCAACAAGGTGACACAGAGAAATATCAATATACACAGCAAATAATTAGACGGCTTGAGCAGTAATGACCTTAAATTATTTTCCGGCTCCTTTCCGGTATAAATACCCCGATCTGTCTTATCCTCAGCCAACATTGTTGCTCCCTTAAACTGGAAATACCAAATAGTAACGTAGGGTGGGTTAGGCGGTATCTAAATCGAAGTGATAACCATTTAATGAAGTATCCGCCGTAACCCACCAATATTAACGGGAGAATACATTATTCGTTTAATCTGCGGAGTAGTCGAGACAATGATCAAGTTTCCCAATCACATACCAGCCGCCCTCATCGGTACAGCGATTGTGTGGGTACAGCCTCAGTTTGCCGTCGCTTTGACGAATCTTGTTGTCGCCCAACAACCGACAGTTCAAAACCTGATTAACTCGGCAAGAATCAAAGCAGAGAAAGGAGATTATCAGGGGGCTATTGCTGATTTAACTCAAGCACTACAACTAAGTCCCAACAATGCAGAGTCTTACCATCGACGGGCGAATGCTTACTATCAGCTAGAAAATTACCAAGGGGCGATCGCGGATTTCACTCAAGCCATTCAAATTAATCCTGAAGATGCTTTTGCTTACGGAAACCGGGGTAATGCCCGCTTTAAGCTAGAAGACTACCAAGGGGCGATAGAGGATTACAATCAAGTGCTTCAACTTAATCCTAACGATGATTTGGCATACTACAACCGGGGTCTTGCCCGCTTTAAGCTAGAAGACTATCAAGGAGCGATCGCGGATTTCACTCAAGCCATTCAACTTAATCCTGACGATGCTTTGGCATACTACAACCGGGGTTTTGCCTACCGTAACTTAGGAGATAAACCAAAAGCCCTTGAGGATTTTCGCCAAGCTGCCACTCTTGTTCAGCAACAAGGTGACACAGAGGGTTATGAATATATACAGCAAATAATTGAACAATTCTCCTCTGATTTTATGTAGGGTGGGCAAGAGTAACCCACCAATAAGCATTTGAAGGTTTATAACCCTTGCCCACCCTACGGTAACTTTCCCGATATCAAACCTGCGGCGATTCGTCACCAACCCAGCTTAGAACAAATGCTAGCTGATCCGAATGCGTTACCCTCTACCCATCAACTTGTGGAATTTACAGGTAAACTTTTAGGGCGGCGAGGATTGCAGAATTGGTTAGGCGTGGATTTAATTATTGAAACCGATAGTGGTTTAGTTAAATTGCATTACTTTTCAATTTTAGGTTCTCTGGGTAACTTACTCCCTCTGGGAACTTGCCCCAGTGATTTAGTGGGTGAATCGGTGACGGTAATGGGTTGGTTTCGGCGGGGGGTGACGCCGTGGATTGATGTGGAGACATTGAGTTCATCAGATGTATGCGAAGCCTTCCCGAAGGGTAGTCCGCCTACGCGGACTGGGTTATCACAGAGGTTGCTAACTCTGATTTGGTATAATATATTTTGTCAAATTAATGTCGCTAAACCAACCCTTTTGTAGGGACTCACAATTTCCCCTTGTCTTCTTTCCTTCCTTGTCCTCCTTGTCTAGTCCCCCCTAAAATAAAAAAACTAAACCTGTCAGGGCTGGAGCCGCATTTCTCACAGGTTTTGCTATCTGAGTCACTGTAAAGTTTATTGTATATTTTCAGGCTTCCCTTATGCGCTTATACTTAACTATTTCAGATCTTAAAGGAACTATATTGACTGGCATAGCGCTGATAGTTTTACTGTTTGGAACACGGCAGTTTGAAAGACTAGAACCTTGGGAACTAAATGTTTTTGATATAATGATGCAGTTGCGACCGAGTTTACCACCAGACCCCCGTTTGTTGGTAGTCGAAGTGACTGAGAATGATATTCAATCACTAGAGCAGTGGCCCATGACCGATGCTCTGATGCATCAACTCCTCTCTCAGCTAAAGCAGCATCAACCCACGGTGGTTGGTTTGGATATGTATCGAGATATTCCCATCCCTCCGGGTAACTCCCAATTAACCCAACTATTTAAAAACAGCGATAATATTATTCCCATTTGTAGGTTAGGTAACGAAACCAGGCGAGGGACTCCCCCACCCGAAGGGGTGTCTCAGGATCAAGTTGGCTTTTCGGATTTACCAATCGATGAAGAGGGTGTCGTGCGTCGGGCGTTATTGTTTCACAATTCCGACATTCCTGAAGGTTGTACCACCCGTTTTTCTTTTAACTTTCAACTTGCCCGGTACTACCTCGAACAAAAAGGAATTGAGCCACAAACTATTCAGCAAAACGGAAAGGAGTATCTAAAATGGGGTGATATCGTCTTTAAACCCCTATCTCCCACATCGGGGGGTTACCAACAAGCGGATACTGGTGGCTATCAAATTTTGTTGAATTACCGCACTGGCCAAAAGTTAGCCGATAGTGTGACCCTGACAGACGTTCTCGAAGATCGTGTTGATCCGAGCTTAGTTAAAGACCGCATTGTCCTGATTGGGATTTCTGCTCCGGCAGCAAATGATCTGTTCTCCACGCCCTACAGTTCCCAAGGGGAAGTTCTTCAAAAAATGCCAGGAGTAGTTGTCCATGGGCATATCGTCAGTCAACTGTTGAGTACGGTACTAGATGGGCGACCCCTGCTTGGGTTTTGGTCAGAATGGGAGGAGATTTTATGGATTTTAGGATGGGCGCTAGTTGGGGGGAGTTTGACCTGGAAAATACGTCATCCCCTGGTTTTGGGTTTGAGTACAATCGGTGCGCTAATTGTAGTGTTTGGCATTGGCTTTTTCATCTTTACTCAATACGGATGGATTCCCGTTGTAGCTCCTGCCTTTGCTCTCATGTCCATACCAATTGTTAATATTTCTCTGCGACTACTTGAGTTCATCTTGAATATTCTCATTCATGCATGGCTAACTGAATTTTTTTGAATAGGAGTTAAGCGATCGCAGCGTTTCCTTTCCTCACTATAATAGTGTTTACCTTTGAGATGTGAAACTCACGATAGTGGCAATAGGCAATAGGCAACACCTCGGACTTCGGACGTTCGGCGAAGCTCAGTCGAGCCGCGTGAGGCTTCGACGGTGAGGGCTTACCTCGACTTCACTCAACCCAACCGACAAACTGTGTAGGGGCGGGTTTCACTACTATCTTTTCGGTTGCACTTATAAGTAATTAAACCCGCCCCGATTAACATACGCCTGAAGCTATTTGAAAAACTCGCACCATTGGTGCGAGAAATTGGTTGGACGTAGAATCTCATGATTGTGGAAAAATGCAAGAGTGAATCAGAAAATAGGAATTAAATAGAGCGTAATATCTTCGGTAATCAGTTGTTGATTAACATTGCAAATCATGGTGCGTTACGGCGACATTCCTATTAACAGGATCATAAATATGAGTTGTTCCGCCTAACGCACCCTACGATTATACGGTTCTTACAAAGGACATAAGACCAATGACCAATGACCAATCACCACTGTAAATCAGCGATGTCTGGTTCTTCTCCACCGAAGTCCATATCATCGGACGCCACGGGTAGTGTTTCTAAAGTAAACGTAACCGCATTAAGCTGTTTTTTCAGATGAACGATCGCGTCTTCCAATTGTTTTATCGTCGCTTTATCTAATTGGGAACTGATTTTTTGATTGAGCGCCTCAATCTGACGATTAATGTCTTCGATCGCCTCCTCTCCACCGCTGAGATCCACTTCAAAGAGTGCAGCTTGATTCTCGGCGATGGTTTGAGTTAGATTGTCAAGCTGTTCGTCGATCGCGGCGATCGCTCCTTCCACCCCACTGAAGTCTAAGTCAGCCAGCATGGGTAGGTTCTCTAGACACAACTCCATCGCATCTAACTGGAAATCGATATCCTTGAGGGCGTCATCTTTTTCCTTCTTGGACATTGATTCCGAGTCTTCAGTAAATTGCACCAGGGTGGTATAAATCTGCTCACCTAGCTGATTGATCGCCTCTTGCAATTGCTCAATGGCTTGAACTTCCGGTCGTGCATTAAACTGTTGATTGAAGGCGTCGAGTTGGGTGTGAACCTCGGTAATCGCTTGTTCTAACCCACTCAGATCTAGGTCTGGCGTTGTCGGTAAACCTCCCAAACGAGATGTGATTATGTTGACGTGATCCGTTAACTGAATCAGCGTCATTTTTAATCCCTCAACCGCTTGAGTCGCAGGCTGATTGTGAAACTGTTCGTTCAGGGATTTTAGCTTATCCGTAAGCGGTGCGATCGCCTCATTTTCGGGAAGTTGCTGAATTTGTTCCAGTGCGGGGATTGTGGGGATGGGAGGCGGAGGTGCAACAACCTCCTCTTCGACTAAATCGGTAAGGGTGGGTTGAATCGGTGCGGGTTCGGTGTCGGGTGTCCCCGGAAATTGCTCGAAACGCGCCGTTAGTTGATCCAGGCGATCATGAACATCAACGATCGCTGATCCGATTTCCATCAAATCGACTCCCGGCGTCGCTGAGGTTTGATCAAGCTGATTCGTCAGTATCTCCAGTTGTTCAGCCAGTTGACTAATCATGATTTGCGACTGTTCCATCTCCTGGAGTTCCGGACGATTCTGGAACTGTTGCTGGAGTTGGCTTAATTGTTCCGCGAGTTCCGAAAGTGCAGCTTCGATTCCGCTTTGATCGGGTGCTGTGGGAGTGGATAATGTATTTACCCGTTCGGTTAAGGTTTCAATCTGATCGGTAATCTCGGCAATGGTTTGTTCCGTCGCACTCCGATCGACGTCTGGCGTTGTCGGTAACTGAGTTAGGCGGGTACTCAGGGTGTCCAGTTGTTGAGTCAGATCCGCGATCGCACGTTGGGATTGCTGGATTTCCTCTAGTTCTGGACGTTCCTGGAATTGTTGCTGAAGTTGACTGACTTGTTCAGTTAAATCAAACAGCGCCGCTTCGACGCTACTCAAATCGGTTTCGGTGGGAGTGGAGAGGGTATTCACCCGTTCGGTTAAGGTTTCAACTTGACCCGTAATTTCGCCAATGGTTTGTTCAATCCCACTCAGATCGACTTCGGGAACAATAGGTAACTGATTCAGGCGAATATTCAGGGTTTCCAGTCGCTGCGTTAGATCCGCGATCGCGGTTTGGGATTGCTGGATTTCCTCTAGTTCTGGACGTTCCTGGAACTGGTGCTGGAGTTGGCTAAATTGTTCCGCTAGTTGAGATAGGGAGTCTTCTACCCCACTCAAATCGGTTTCGGTGGGAGTGGAGAGGGTATTCACTCGTTGAGTTAGGGTGTCAATTTGACCCGCAATTTCGGCAATGGTTTGTTCAATCCCACTCAGATCTACCTCTGGTGTCGTCGATACCTGAGTTAGGCGGGTACTCAGGGTGTCCAGTTGTTCAGTTAGATCCGCGATCGCATTCTGAGATTGCTGGATTTCCTCTAGTTCTGGACGAGTCTGGAACTGTTGTTGGAATTGGCTAAATTGGTCAGTGAGTTCTGACAGCGCGGTTTCAACGCCACTGACATCGGTTTCGGTAGGGGTGGATAGGGTATTTACCTGTGTGGTTAGGCTGTCAATTTGACGGGTAATCTCAACCAGGGTTTGTTCAGTGAGACTATCCTCACCCTCTGGTGTGGTTGACAACTGATCCAGGCGCGTGGTAAGGGTTTCCAGTTGCTGACTCAGTTGGGCGATCGCGGTTTGAGATTGCTGGATTTCCTCTAGTTCTGGACGAGTCTGGAATTGTTGCTGGAATTGGCTAAATTGGTCAGTGAGTTCTGACAGTGCGGTTTCGATTCCACTCACATCGGTGTCTGGGGGAGTGGATAGGGTATTTACCCGTTCGGTTAAGGTTTCAATCTGATCGGTGATCTCAGTAATGGTTTGTTCGGTGACATTACCATCACCCTCTGGTGCTGTGGATAACTGATCCAGGCGGTTGCTAAGAGTTTCCAGTTCCTCCGTCAGTTGGGCGATCGCGGTTTGTGTTTGCTCAAGTTCTGGAAGTTCTGGTCGAGTCTGGAACTGTCGATTCAGGGTGTTAATCTGACTTTGAATTTGAGCCAGGGTGTCTTCTGCGTCAAATAGATCGGTGTCTGAAGGAGTAGAGAGGGTGTTGACTTGCTGGGTTAAGTTGTCGATTTGTGCGGTAATGTCAGTAATGGCTTGTTCTAACTGACTGACATCGGTTGGGGAAACTGGGGAAAGCTGGTCAACTCGTTGGCTGAGGGTTTCAATTTGACCCCGAATCTCGCCAATCACCTGTTCCACGCCTTCCTCTGATGTCGTTGGGAGTTGGTCAAGGCGGCTATTGAGGATGGCAAATTGTTCCGTAAGCTGGCTAATTTCGGTTTGCGATCGCTCAATGGTTTCTAGTTCGGGTCTGGTGGTAAATTGTTGATGGAGTTGACCCAGTTGTTGATTAAAATCAATGATCGCGGCTTCGATTTCACTGAAGTCGGTGGCTTCGGGGGTGGCGGTTAAGGGGAGATGATCAACTCGTGCGCTTAATGTCTCCAGTTGTTCGCTGATATCCGCGATCGCACCTTCTATCCCGCGCAAATCGGTGTCAGAAACGGGGGAGAGGGTGTTTACCTGAGTGGTTAAGCTGTCTAGTTGATGGGTAATTTCGGCGATCGCGGTTGACTCTTCGCCGGGTACGGTGGGAAGCTGATCCAGGCGCTGGCTAAGGGTTTCGAGTTGTTCGCTTAGGTCTGCGATCGCACGTTGGGATTGCTCAATAATTTGCAGTTCAGGGCGATTCTGGAATTGCTGCTGAATCGTGTTAATTTGACCATGGATTTGGACGATCGCTTCTTCAATTTCGGTGAAATCGGTTTCGCCGGAGAGGGGAAGGGTATTGACTCGTGCGGTTAAGGTTTCGATTTGACTGGTAATCTGAGCAATAACGGGTTCTAAACCGTTTAAGTTAGCCGCTGGTGCGGTGGGAAGTTGATCCAGGCGAGTGCTGAGGGTTTCGAGTTGTTCACTCAGATCAGTAATGATTTGTAATTCTGGGCGAGTCTGGAACTGTTCTTGGAGTTGGCTAAATTCCTCGGTAAGTTCTGAGAGTGCGGCGTCTACTCCGGTGAGATCAGTGTCGCTGGCGCTGGGTAGGGTGTTAACCTGAGTGGTTAAGGTGTCAACTTGACTGGTAATTTCGGCGATCGCACTTTCGACGCTAATTAAGTCGGTTAGGGGTGCGGTGGGTAACTCATCTAAGCGATGAGTCAAGGTTGCAAGGTGATCTCTAAGTTGGGCGATGGTTTGCAGTTCTGGACGAGTCTGGAACTGTTCTTGGAGTTGGCTAAATTCCTCGGTGAGTTCTGAAAGTGCGGCGTCTACTCCGGTGAGATCAGTGTCGCTGGTGCTGGGTAGGGTGTTAACTTGCGTGGTTAAGGTGTCAACTTGGCTAGTAATTTCGGCGATCGCGCCTTCGAGCATACTTAAGTCTACCTCGGATGATGCAGGTAAGTGATCCAGGCGAACCGTAATAGTACCGAGTTGTTCATGGAGTTGGGCGATCGCCGCCTGAGTTTGCTCAATATCCTCAAGTTCGGGACGACTATGGAATTGTTGATAGAGTTGGCTAAATTGCTCCGTTAGTTCAAAAACGGCTTGTTCAATGCTACTTAAGTCTACCTCTGGCTCAGTCGGTAGCTGCTCGAACTGAGTGCTAAGGCTATTAAACTGTTCGGTCAATTGTGCAACAGTGGTTTGCAACTGTTCAATGGTTTGTAGTTCCGGGCGAGTATTAAAGGTTTGACTCAGTTGGGTGAATTGTTCTGTTAATTCACTTAGGGAGGCTTTTAAGTCCTCAATTGCCGTTTTTTCGGGTCGAGCATTAAATTGTTGGTCTAAGCTATTGAGTTGATTATTCAGCGTGGGGATAGCTTGGACTTGTTGATGTAGGGATTGAATCAGTTGATAGGTTTCCCCGATCGCACTTCTGGTGCTATCCTGTGTCTGCTGTATTATGTTACGTCGGTTCAACAGATTCAGCGCCAGCGCCACCGTTAACGGCGTTGCGGCGTAAGCCACCTGCTGAGATGTCGCCGCTACGACAGTTCCGACAGCAGAGCCAGCCAAGGAAATATATTCAAAGATTTCTAGCAATGATTTTTGTGTCATAGGTTTCTCTATAGGGGGGTGAGCGACGTCCTGAACAAGTAGAGGATATTCCAGTTGCGGCTTGCGATTAACCACTAGGCTTGGGTTTTAGCGCTAAGTAGGTGGACACAATTACAGTCTGGCGGTGGGGACCGTCCTTTGTCCTTCGTCATTCGTTTATGTAAGGGTTTGAGGCTTATTTGCAAAACTTAATACCGTGCCGTTTTCTTTTATCTGACTACTTATAAATTGAACGGTAAGCTGTGATCACCGTTGTAGATTTCCCTAAGTTAATAATTCTTTTTTGACAGGTTTTTTGAGGGTTAAGCTAAAGTCAGAAAACAGGAATAGACCTATCGTGCCATTGACAGTGATACGCTATTACTTACCCAAACCTGTTATACCTGTCCGGATTTTTGAGGTAGATCTGTCTTACACCTGTTGAGAAGATGCGGTTCCCTTTGCCGTCTTATTTCTTGGCTAAAAGAATAAATCATTTCACCGTAACTCAATCAGCCAGCCTGGAATCAAGACACGGCAACGTCTTTCTTCGCTAGAATCCGGATCTAGTGATCATGCTAGTAGAGCGGAGAATTCTCTACTCGCCGATAATCTAGTCAACCGATATTCTAAACAACCACAATGGCGATTGCCTACAAGTTTATGGTAACTTTAAGTACCCGGACATAAATTATGTCTGTTGTATAAATAAATGTTAACGAAAGTCAATTTATTACTCTTTCCGGTTCCCGATTTCCGGTTCTCTCATCTCAACCGTTAACTAATAATTTATTCTTTATTAAAAGTTAATTCAAGAGGAAGACAAGTCGTAATTTGATAGGGGAATAGGAAAAATCCTCAATCATACCTATGTTCAGGTGAACATGGCACATTAAAGGGATAATCGCCTCGAAAGAAATAAGGATTAGGGGTTGACGCGATCGCGCATTTTAGGTACTATTTCATCATGGGAAAATGTGCCGACCTATAGACCCCCATTCACCAGAACCTGTGGGGTGGGCTAGATGGTAATCAATTGACCCAACTAATCCTTTATATTCGCTATCCACAGTAATCCACCAAAATCCCCTGTCTTCATCCCCTTTGTTCACAGATGAACCTCTTCAGATATGCAGGTGAACATGGCACATCAAAGGGATAATCGCCCCAAAAGAAATAAGAATTAGGGGTTGACGCGATCGCGAATGTTAGGTACTATTTCATCATGGGAAAATGTGCCGACCTGTAGACCCCCATTCACCGAAACCTGTGGGGTGGGTTAGGTGGTAATCAATTGACCAAACCAATCCTTTATATTCGCTATCCACAGTAACTCACCAAAATCCTGGCTTCATCTCCTTTGTTCACAGATGAATCCTTCAGATATGCAGGTGAACATGGCACATCAAAGGGATAATTGTCCTGAAAGAAAAAAGATTAGGGGTTGACGCGATCGCCAAGTTTAGGTACTATTTCATCATGGGAAAATGTGCCGACCTATAGACCCCTATTCACCGGAACCTGTGGGGTGGGTTAGGTAGGAATCAATTGACCTAACTAATCCTTTATATTCGCTATCCACCGTAATCCACCAACATCCCCTGTCTCCATCTCCTTTGTTCACAGATGAACCTCTTCAGATATGCAGGTGAACATGGCAAATAAAGGGATAATCGCCTCGAAAGAAATAAAGATTAGGACTTGACGCGATCGCGCATTTTAGGTACTATTTCATCATGGGAAAATGTGCCGACCTGTAGACCCCTATTAACCGTAACCCCTAACTCGCCCCTACAGAGTTAACAAACACAGAACACATCACACATAATGTCATCGAAAATAACCAGACATGCATGATGGAAGGGTGTAGAGAGGTGAATAACCAAGAACATTTATTGCTTATTGGCAATTTCGATAAAATCTTCAATTTTCCTAATCGTGGGATCACCCGCTAAATACCCAATCCCCCGATGTAGATGAAGGCGAAATTGATTGGTAAGAGTATCCTTATCACACCCTAAACCATCATTATGACAGCGTTGTTTCAGCGCCATTAACAAAATATCAGCCAAATCGCCACCAAACACCCGCCATGTCATTTCCACATTCGAGTCAGCCGGAATCGGGACAGGTGAAGGTTGAGTCGGTTCCGCCAGGGAACGACAAAACGCCCAACGGCAAAGAATATTCCACTGATCAATTTTAGTGTAGCGTTTGAGTTTGGTTAGTTGGTCTTTAGCTGATTTGGAGAGTTTAAAGCGTTCAATTTCCATTTTTCAGGGAATAGGGAATAGGTAACAGGGGAACAGACAATTCATCATATCAAAATGACCACCGCAATTCCATTCCCCTCAAATGATATGACTACAGGCGATCGCTCTGTTGCCAACAACCACGATTCACAACATACCCCGTTACTCTTTCTCCTTCGCTACTGACATATAGCGCTACGCGCTAGGCAATAGGCAATAGGCAACACCTCGGCTTCGCTCGGTGTGTCATAGGCAATAGTGAAGAAAAAAGCTTACTCATCAAGGGATTGAGCAATTTGGATTTTTCTTCATTTGTCCTAACCCTAATGCGTAGTGCTATATCTGTAGCTTGACTCAATATCGTTTTAGCTCAACTTGTCAAGTTTTGATAACTTAAACTATTCCTTCCTCCCCAAAAAGTTTAAATTTTCCAATTAGAGTCTTGTTTCAACAAAACGTTATAATTGCTCGTTTTTGACCCCTTTTCCCGAATAATCTACGAATTTTCAAGGGTTACGGCGATTGTGAGAAAAATGTGGAGTTTTCAGGTATAGTATTTATGGTGGGTTTTTTGTAAGTTTCAATCATCTAGACAACGTTAAAACCCTTGAATTCTCGTAAAACTTTGTATAATTTCTAGTTTTTGCCTCACGGCTAATGTTCCCTTGAACGCATGTATTTTTTTAAACTTACGATAAAAATCATGACCAAGACTTGACAAAAACACAGATTGCACAGATGGAATAGCACAGATAGAACAGCAAATAGTGAAGCACACAGATTGACACAGACGAGAAAATAGTCCTCCCACAAGCTAATCATTTTTTATCCGGGGACAATCATCTTTTCATCCTTAGCCCCATTGAGAGCTAACACCTCTGTGAAATCAGTGGGAATAACCTGCCAAGTCCCCACCACTACCTATGCTCCTTACTCAGCGAAATCAGTGTTATCAAATATCTGATAAAATTTTTCTTTGAATAAATGAATTATGCCAATTAAGGTTAGGGTATGAGGAAATAATTTCAGACTGGGATGAAAACTGCACGCCTGATTAATCTTATAATAAGGCGCGTGGGTGAGATTAATGAATGATGTTAAAAAAATTACCGTTAAGTCCAACCGGGTGGCGAAATTTACTGATTGCCGTAATCGTACTGGGGATAGTTTTCCGCGTCTATAACCTCGATCGCAAGGTTTACTGGTACGATGAGACAATGACCTCGATGCGAATCTCTGGATATACCCAAACCGAAGTTATCCAGCAGGCGTTCGACGGTGAAGTGATTCCAGTTGCAACGTTCTTAGAGCGGTATCAGTATCCCACGCCAGAAAAAGATCTCAATGACACGATTAACGCCTTAGCCGGAAATCCCGAACATTCGCCCCTCTATTATCTAATGGCACGGTTCTGGTTGCAACGCTTTGGTCATTCAGTTGTCACCATTCGCTTCCTATCCGTGTTAATCAGTTTTCTGGCATTTCCTTGTATGTACTGGTTATGTTGGGAACTCTTCGGATTATCGACAGTAAGTTGGGTTGGTGTTGCTATTCTAGCGATTTCCCCGTTCCATATCTTATACGCCCAAGAAGCACGAGAATATAGTTTGTGGACAGTGACTATTTTATTATCAAGTGCCGCATTATTGCGAGCCATGCGATTAAAAACTTTACCGAGTTGGGGAATTTACGGAGTAACTGTGGCGCTGGGACTTTATACTCATCCCTTTTCCGCCTTCGTGTCTATTGGACATGGTATTTATGTTTTAGTCACCGAAGGATTTCGCTGGAGTCGCAAACTAACGAAATATTTATTATCCTCCCTAGTCGGGGTACTCCTATTTTTACCCTGGCTAGGGATTGTCATCACCCATTTTTCCAAATTCGTGGACAATACCGCCTCGGTTAACTTGAATCGAGAAGAATTTTTACCCTTATTTTGGGGATTAAATCTGAGTCGAATCTTCTTTGATGTGAATCAAGGAACCAGCCCATTTAGTCCACTGCATTATCTGAGTGCGTTATTAGCCGGCTATGCGCTATACTACCTTTACCGCAAAGCCTCCCTCAACGCTTGGGTATTTATTATCACCTTAATTGGTGTTACCGGAATTGCGCTGATTGGACCCGATGTCATTTTAGGGGGGCGTCGTTCTAGTATTACCCGATACGCCGTTCCCAGTTATTTAGGAATTCAGATAGCAGTCGCTTATTTAATCACCGCCAAAAATACGGCAATCAACGGCAAGACAAAGCATCTGAAGCGCTGGCAATACGGCGCGATCGCACTCTTGTTCTGTGCTATTGTCTCCTGTATCGTCAGCGCCCAATTTCCGGTGTGGTGGCACAAAAGTCATAGTAAAAGTCGATATAATCCCCAAGTAGCTGAAATTGTCAATCAAGCCAAAAATCCCCTAGTGGTTAGTGATAAAATTCCGGGAATTATGTTTTCTCTCAGTCATTCCCTAAATCCAGACGTTCATCTCCAGATGGTTCTACCCCCTGGAATTCCCCAAATTCCAAATACATTTTCTCCCATCTTTGTCTATCGACCCACAGAACCCTTGAAACAAGGAATTCAAACCAATCATCAACTAACCGAAGAACCCAACTCCAAATCCTGGTTATGGAGAGTAGAATAGTTTGTTTGTAGTTGCGCTTGTAGTTGCGCTTTAGCGCCCTAATCCTTTGCCTCACTCCCTCAAAGTCTAGCCAAAAAATATTATAAGTTAAATCATACCAACTTAAGGCTAGTAAACAATACCTAACATCAAACTCATTGGGTGTCGTTCCTCCACCCAACCTACAACATAATTCACCATGGATACTTTAATTATCATCATCACCTCTTTAATCGTATTTGCCCTCGGCGCATCAATCGGTAGCTTTCTCAACGTCGTCGTTTATCGCCTACCCGCCAACTTATCCATCCTTTTTCCCCCCTCCCGTTGTCCGCATTGCTTACACAAACTCGGCAAACGAGAGAACATTCCCATCCTCGGTTGGTTGTGGTTAAAAGGGCGCTGTCGCCATTGTCGTAGTCGCATCTCTTGGCGTTATCCCCTAGTCGAAGCCATCACCGGACTATTATTTTTATTCGTATTTTTACACTATAGCTTAAGCCTAGAAACCTTTGGCTATTGGGCATTTTTAAGCTGGTTATTAGCCCTATCCTTAATTGACCTCGATACCATGACACTCCCCAACTCCCTCACCCAATCCGGATTAGTTGCAGGTATACTCTTTCAAGGCGCATTCGCTTTTTTCCAAACCACTCAACTTTCCGATATATCAGCTCAACTCATGACCGGAATAAGCGGTGCAGTGTTGGGAATTTGGTTATTTGACATCATCACCCTAGTCGGTTCTATCCTCTTTGGGCAAACCGCCATGGGCGGAGGAGATGCCAAATTAGCCGCAATGATGGGGGCTTGGTTGGGATGGAAGTATTTACTATTAGCTGGGTTTTTAGCCTGTGCAATCGGCGCATTCGCTGGGGGAGGTGCCATGGCAATGGGTTGGCTAAATCGGCGACAACCGATGCCCTTTGGACCATTTTTGGCATTAGGTGCTGGATTGACAGTTTTTTTGGGAGAAGCTATTTTGTCAGCTTATCTGCGGTTATTTTTTCCCTTATCATTTGCCGTTTAAGAAGTAGGGCTGACTGAATAAGTATAGGGGTGAGGAAAGGGAACAGGGAACACCTCGACTTCGCTCGGTGTGTTACAGGGAACAGTAATCATTTGTCCCGTTTGCCGGATAAAGAAAGAGTAGAGTATAAATAACAGCATAATCATTGAATCTACCATTTTAATACTCTTTCTTAAGAATTTTTTATAACCACCATGGTATTGGCAGAATTTTTCATTCCCCACGGACATTGCTACCTCTGGAAGCCGGGATTAGTTTGGTTACACCTAATCTCTGATTTTCTCACCGCATTGGCATATTACTCCATTCCCCTAACGCTAACTTATTTTGTCACCAAGAGAAATGATGTCCCATTTAACTGGATTTTCTGGTTATTTAGTGGGTTCATCATTGCCTGTGGTACGACCCATATTATGGAAATCTGGACGCTTTGGCATCCGAATTACTGGTTATCCGGTTGGATAAAAGCCTCGACTGCCCTGATTTCCGTAGTAACCGCAGCAGAACTCGTCCGACTACTTCCCCAAGCCCTGACAATCCCCAGCACCGCCCAACTCGAAGCCGAAATCAAGGAACGTCAAAAAGCCCAAGCGGAACTCTGGCAGGAAAAAACCCACCTTGCCCAAGCTCAAAAAGTTGCCCATGTGGGAAGCTGGGAATTTGATTTAGCCACCCAAAACATTACTTGGTCCGATGAAACCTTCCGCATTTATGGACTCTCTCCAGGACAACCCACACCCACCATAAGAGAACATTGGCAAACGATTCATGGCAATGATAGAAAGGCTTGGAAAAAAACAGTTCACCAGCTTGTTCGGGGGAAATCCTGCCAACTAGAATTTCGTATCCTGCGCCCTGATGGGTTTATCCGCCATCTTTTCGCCCAAGGAGAACCAATTTTCAATGCCCAGGGTCAGGTACATAAACTATTCGGTACTCTACTAGATATCAGCGATCGCGTCGCAGCGCAACAACGGGAACGGTTATTCGGGGCAATTGCCTTACAGTATAAGCGATGGTGCAGGCTCCCCCGTACTGAGCGTCGGGGGATGAAACCGAGCAAGTCGTAAAGACAGCGGGATTTATCCCGCAATAATTTCTTCAAGTGATATAATATAACCCTAAACAAGGAGGTGATTTTCTTGTACGGTTGTCAGCAATTACTATTAAATCCAGATCAAGATCTAACCGCCGTTCTAGAGTTTATTTGCACCGAAGCGAATAACTTAATGAACTGCGGTATTTATTATGCTCGTCAAGTCTGGTTTAAGTGTCGGCGGATTATCGGCAAATATGACTTAGAAAAGGAGTACAAAAACAACAAACATTTCCAAGCTCTCTATTCTCAGGCAGCTCAACAAGCGCTAAGAACGGTTAGTGAATCTTTCAAGTCGTTTGATGGGTTGATGAAGGCGTTCAGAAAAGGAAAGATAGCGGACAATCCTAGACTACCTAAGTATTTAAAGAAGGGCGGTCTTTCTGTTGTGAGTTATCCTAAACAAGCTTTGAAGATTAAAGATGGTCAAATCAGAATACCGCTAGGAACGCTAGTCAAGACATGGTTCAAGATAGCGGATTTCTTCATTCATAAGCCATCTAATCTTGCCTTCAAAGACATCAAAGAGCTGAGAATCCTTCCCCGCAACGGCTGCTTCTATGCTGAGTTTGTCTACCTCCTGCCTTCTGTAACAGCAGATGTAGACTCCTCACGGGTAATAGGAATCGACCCCGGACTCAACAACTGGATGACCTGTGTTTCTAATGTAGGAACCAGCTTTATTGTTGATGGACGTAAATTAAAGAGTCTTAATCAGCTCTACAACAAACGGGTGGCAACCATTAAGTTGGGGAAAGCTCAAGGATTTTGGAATGAAGAATTAGCCTTTCTCACAGAAAGGCGCAATAGGCAAGTAAGAGATGCGGTTAACAAAGCCGCTCGTGTCGTTATCAACCATTGCCTCCAACATCGAATTGGAAGAGTCGTTTTCGGTTGGAATCGACACAATAAAGATGGGATTGAGCTGGGGAAAAAGACGAATCAAGAGTTTGTTCAAATTCCTACCGCCCGTCTCAAAAATAGGATTGAGCAACTGTGCAAACACTATGGAATTCAGTTCGTAGAAACTGAAGAAAGTTATACCTCTAAAGCTAGTTTTCTCGACAACGATACTCTACCTGTATTCGGCTCCAAGCCGGAAGGGTGGAAGGCTAGTGGGAAGCGAGTAAAACGAGGAATGTACCGCACGCTTAAAGGAGAATTCGTCAACGCCGATGCTAACGGTGCTGCTAATATCCTCCGCAAAGTAGAGATACAGCTAGGTCTCAATCTAGCCAGGGTCAGTAGGGCGTTTTTGACTGCGCCATCCAGAGTTTTCCTCTGGAACTCTAAGAAGATGAAACGGAGGGACGCGGCTTTAGCCCGTCCCGCAGTATCCTCTTAGAATCCCCTGCGTTTTTAACCAGGGGAGAAGTCAAAGCCTTGTCATCTCCAGTTACTTAAACCCTTCCAAGTCATCGCCAACTTAGTCGTGCCAATTATTTTAGGAGAAAAACTCTGGGGTTTATTAATCGTCCATCACTGTCGTAGTCAACGGCACTGGCAATCCTACGAAATTGAGCTATTACAGCAATTAGCCACCCAAGTCGCGATCGCACTCCAACAATCGGAACTCTATTCTAGAGTACAGGCGGAACTCATCGAGCGGCAACGGATAGAGAAAGAACTACGAGTCAGCGAACAACGATACCGTTCCGTCGTCACCGCCATGTCTGAGGGAATTATACTCCAGCAAGCCGACGGTCAGATTATTGCTTGTAATCTCAGTGCTGAAAACATTTTAGGACGCTCTGCTCAACAGATACTCGGACAAATCGGGATGAACTGGGGGGGACAAATCATTCAGGAAGATGGTTCTCCCTTCCCCAGCCAAGAGCATCCCGCGATGGTAACCTTACGCACAGGAAAACCCCAAGTCAGAGTAATTATGGGGATTTCCCCACCTGAAGCATCACTCCTACCTTGTCCAGTGAACGACTCACCTGTTGCTGGAAACAAAGCAAAAAGCGGAGGGCTGAAATTACGACAGAAGCAGCAAGGTTGCCAGGAACAAAGACATGAAATCACCTGGATTAGCATGAATTCTCAACCTCTGTTTAATCCCGGAGACAGCCAACCCTACGCCGTTGTCACCTCATTTTCCGACATCACCGAGAGCAAACGCCACTTTTCCCGACTTGATGAAGCCAAATGTAAGCAGGTGAATCTCCATCAAGGCATTGATAGCACACTACTAATTTTAAAACATCGACTGACCCAAAAGGGAAATCGTCCTCCGATTCAACTGATTAAAGACTATGGTCAACTGCCGTTAGTCAAATGTTATCCCGGTCAACTAAATCAAGTGTTTATGAATATTCTGAGCAATGCCCTTGATGCCCTTGACGACGCTCATGATACTGCCTATTTATCAGGACTACCTTCAACAAAAACGCGGGATTTTCAAGACACATCGAAAACACATCCTCAACCTTCTCCGATGATTCGGATTCACACGGAATTCGTTGAACCCAACTGGATAATTATTCGTATTGCTGACAACGGTGCTGGCATCAACGCAGAGGTTCAATCCCGAATATTTGATCCGTTCTTTACGACAAAACCCGTCGGTCAAGGCACCGGTTTAGGATTATCAATTAGCTATCAGATTGTTGTAGACAAACACGGGGGGCAGCTTCAATGTCATTCCCATCATCCTCAAGGAACAGAGTTTGTAATTAAGCTACCTGTTACTAAGTCATTATGACTTAGTAATTTCACCCGTTTCTACTCGGCTGGATCAGGTGCAAAATCTGAGATAAGTAGTCAGACAAAAGAAAACGGTACTGTATTAAGTTTTGTACATCAACCTTAAACCCTTACTGTTCCCTGTGACACACCGAGCGTGTTACCGAGCGAAGTCGAGGTAAGCCGAGGTGTTCCCTAATCTCAACCGTTCACGTTAATTGTGTCCATCTACTTAACTGTAGTGTTTTTGTAGTATAATAGATAAATCTGTTGTTGGAAAATACCCAGAAGGATAACTCTATGTCTGAGCTTGTAACCATTTCCATCCCCATAAGACAACTCAAGGCAACCACAGAGGATTTGACGCGATCGCGTCGTTTCTCAGGCTAACGAACGTCAAAAGTCCTCTGTGCGCCTTGCTCAAATCAAGCAACAGACACTGAGGAAATCAATGAATTTAGACTCATTAGGCTGGAGTGAATTTTTTGCCAACAGCCTCAATCCCCAATGGCAAGAAGGCTACACCATTGGTCGAATTGCCCTAGAGTACAAAAATACTTATCGTCTCTACACCGAACAAGGCGAACTCTCAGCAAAGGTTATCGGCAAACTGCGATACCAAGCAACTGGACGCCAAGACTTTCCGGCTGTAGGGGATTGGGTGGTGATTCGCCTCACCAATGAAGGTAAACAGGCGATAATTCATAGCATTTTGCCCCGGAAAAGTCAATTTTCGCGGAAAACCGTTGGCACAAAAACCGAAGTCCAAATTATTGCCACCAATATCGATACGATATTTTTGGTCTCTGGTTTGGATGGGGATTTTAATCTGCGGCGCATTGAACGCTACCTGCTTCTGGTGTGGGAAAGCGGCGCGAATCCTGTAATTGTCCTCAATAAAGCGGATTTAGGCGAAGATATTGCTGAAAAGCGAGAGGCTGTTGAAGCGATCGCTTTTGGTGTACCGGTGATTATTTTAAGTGCGGTCAAAAATCAGGGATTAGAAGCCCTAACGCCTTACCTAAAACCCGGACAAACGGTTGCTTTACTGGGTTCCTCAGGCGTCGGCAAATCGACGTTGGTGAACCAGTTAATTGGTCAAGTCGTGCAAGCGGTTGGAGAAGTTCGTTCGGACGATTGTAAAGGGCGACATACCACTACCCATCGCCAATTGATTCCCCTGCCTTCAGGAGGTTTGCTGATCGATACTCCAGGGATGCGGGAACTTCAGATCTGGGCAGACGAGGAAAGTTTAGCCAATACCTTTACCGATATCGACACCTTAGCCCAGCACTGTCGTTTTCGTAATTGTAAACACCAAGACGAACCCGGTTGTGCTGTGCAACAAGCCTTGGAAAATGGCACCCTTGATGATCAGCGTTTCCTGAATTATCAAAAACTGCAAAAAGAACTTGACTATTTAGCCAGGAAACAAGACCAAAAAGCCTCCTTAGCCGAGAAGGAAAAGTGGAAAAAAATCACTAAAGCCCGGAGGAATCAACACAAACACTGACGCCAAATCGCAGAACATCATAGCGCCCATTTAGGGGCGGGTTTGACAACTATCGCTTTACCCAGATGTGACTAAACCCGCCCCGACTTTCCTTACTGCAACTCGGCATTAATTCTGGGGCAATTGTCGCCGACTCCAAACCGGAACCCCATTTTCATTCCTTAACCTCAGGACTTGGTTTCCTTTTTGGACTTGAGCCGCAATCATAGCGGGGTTTCCTGCCCTATTGACTCGGGAACCTTGAACCTGAATTCTATCATTGGGTTCAATAGTCATTCCTTGGTTTTGCCAATACCAGGCTGGACCTAAATGGACAGAAACAGTTTCATTACCCGTTCTCATTTGCATACGCATACCCTCAGACCTGCCGCGATTGGAGGTGAATCGGTCTACACTAATCACTTCACCCGTGATAGTTTCCACGCTATCGGGGTTATACATTCGGTTACCTAAACCTCTGGGTCTTCGACCTGGGTGTTCCTGTCGCCCTCGTCCATGTCCCTGTCCCCAACGTCCTCGACCTGGGTGTCCCTGTCCATGTCCCTGTCCATGTCCATGTCCCCAGCGTCCTCGACCTCTAGGTGTGTCGGGAGGCGATTGGGCTATCTCTTGATTGGTGTTAGCTCTGATTCCAGCATTCTGGTTAGAGAGTAGAGTCGATGCCTCTGTCGATTTCTCTCCCCACAAGGGACTGGTTCCCAGCGCCAACAGGGTTGAACCCGCAATCACTACTGCTCCAATAACGGCTTTATTGGGTAGGTTGATATTCATGGTTTCATCCTCTTGAGTCTGCTCAGAGGGTATTTGACAAGTTCTGTTTCTATGGTGTCATTGCTTAAATGAACATATCCGCCACGCTTCAAGTGTGGGTTTGGCGTTAATTCAAACACCCTCTCTTTTCAGACTAACACTTTCAGATAATTTATACATTAAATTCCGCGTCAAGAAAAAAATAGATAACTCTATTGACAATAATTTCTGCTAGTATTATGAGCGAGGTAACGTTTAGCTGAAGTCGCCTGTTAACTCACAGCATAAGCGTCTAATAAAATAGCCTAATCTCAAAATTACAACTATCGTTAGACAGAAATAAATCTCATTCTCAGGTTAGATGAATTGTGCCAATTTTCAGCCAAGACTATGAATGGGCTATAAATAGCCGACCTAAGAATAAATTGGTGTGTCTAATGTGACATTGAATGGGGACACCTAGGATGAAATCTCTGCAAGTCCGATCGAGAAGTTCTTTGGGGATATCGATCCTGAATCAATGTGTTTATTTATACCCAATTCAATTACACTATCGGCATTTTAACAAGGAGTTAGACATTCATGGAAAACGCAAAAAAAATCAACGATACCTTAACCGTAGCCACCAATCAGGTGACACCGGAACAACTGCAACAAGCGGCTCAAGAGGGGGTAAAATCGGTATTGAATCTGCGATCGCCTGGGGAAGAGGGGTTCGCTAGCGATGAAAAGCAGCAAGCCGCCGCCGCCGGATTGCACTATGTCAATATCCCCGTTAAACCCGACGCCCTAACCGAGGAACTGGCAAGCCAAGTTCTCCAACAAATCGAGGAACTGCCCAAGCCAGCCGTAATTCACTGCAAGAGTGGGTTACGTTCGGGGATGATGGCATTAATGTATGTGGCAACTCGCGAAGGAATGACCGCCGAACAAGCCATGGAAAAAGGCAAAAGCATGGGTTTTGATTGTGAAAAATCCCCTCAAATGAAAGAATTTTTCAAAAATTATATTTCACAGCATTCCTCAGCGAGTTAATAGTTACCCGGAGCAAGAATCATGGCATTAGTTTTAGAACAAATTAACACCGAAGGATTGGCACAGCTATCCTATATAGTCGGGGATGATAAAGCAGGTGTAGCCGCCGTTATTGATCCGCGTCGTGACGTCGATATCTATTTGCAAATCGCGCGATCGCGGGGTGTGAGAATTACCCATATCTTAGAAACTCATATCCACGCCGACTTTGTATCCGGTTCATCGGAACTTCAAGCCCGCACTGGCGCCACAATTTACGGCGGGAAGAGTGAAAATTATCAGTTCCAGATACAGCAACTCAGTGAAGGAGACGAATTCCAACTGGGTACAGTTACCCTCCGCACCCTGCATACGCCGGGACATACACCCGAACATATCTGTGTATTAATTCATGATGCTCAACAGGGGAAAGAACCCTTTGGCGTACTCACAGGAGACACGCTGTTTAATCTAGATGTTGGACGTCCCGATTTAGTCGGTACAGGAACCGAGAAAAAACAGGCGGCGCAACTGTATCACTCATTATTCGACAAATTAGTCCCATTAGGCGATCGCGTCGAAGTTTATCCCTGTCATGGTGCGGGTTCAGCCTGCGGTAAATCCATAGGCGATCGCCGACAGAGTACAATCGGCAATGAACGGGTTTTTAGTGACGCCTATAAAGAACGAACCGAAGCCGAATTTGTCGAGTGGATTCTGAGCGATATGCCAGAAGCCCCCACTCACTATTCCCGCTTAAAAAAAGTGAACGCTAAAGGCGCACCGATTAAAGGGGGTGTACCCACCTTACAACCCTTATCTCCTCAAGAATTCCAACAGAAGATGGCAGATGAAAACACCCTTGTCATCGATACCCGTTCAATGCTAGCATTTGGCGGCGGACATATTCCGGGTGCGATTAACATTGCCCTGCAATCTGCTTTTCCTACCTGGATGGGTTGGATGATTCCACCTGAAAAAACGTTGTTATTAGTCGTAGAAAGTGCGCGGGATTTATCGCTTGTTACCGAACAATTATTCCGCGTGGGTTACGATAACTTAGCTGGCTATCTCCATGATGGGATGAAAAGTTGGCAAAATGCGGGGCTACCCTTGCAACACGTTGGTGAGTGGACGGTACATGAGTTAAATCAGCACAAGGAAGACTCAGCACTCACGGTGTTAGATGTGCGAACCGACAAAGAATTTCACAGTGGCTGTATCCCTGGCGCTGAACATATTTATGTCCCCCATCTCGAAGAAAAACTGGATAAGTTAGACAAAACTAAAACCGTAGCCACCTACTGTGGGAGTGGATATCGGGCATCTATTGCTGCCAGTTTGCTGCAAAAGCATGGGTTTGAGAAAGTTATCAATATTCCCGGTTCATGGAGTGCCTGGAAGAGTGCCGATTTACCTGTGAAACAACCAGCATAAATGAATTAGGATTAGGCAAACAAAACGGTAGGGGCGCACTGACGTGCGCCCAATTTAACTATACCGTCTATTCCTTAATTTTAGTAGTTGTAGGTTGGGTTAACACAGGAAACTCAATAAAGTTAAGAGTCATTATCTGAAATATTGATTAAAGAATACACCGCTCAGTTAACATCGGTGGGTTACGGCGGATACTCTATTAAAGGGTTATTGCTTCGGTTTAAATTCCGCCTAACCCACCCTACGTTACTACAGTTTCTAGACTTGCCGTGAAACGTTAGATTTTATTTAGGCGGAGCAAGAGTGGTATATTAACAATCGGTGGTCAATTTGAATGGAAGCCGAGAGGAAATCATCTTGACAGAAGAACAAAAGCTGATTGAAAAGCTACAACGCATTGAAGCCTTGTTTGCAGGTGCAACCACAACGGGGGAAAAAGTGGCGGCGGCGAACGCCCTAGACCGTATCCGTGAAAAGCTCACCGATGTGCAAAAGCTTGATCCCCCAGTGGAATACAAATTCACATTGACGGATATGTGGTCAAAGAAGTTATTTTTAGCGTTATTGCGTCGCTACGGGATTGAACCATATCGCTATCATCGGCAAAAATATACCACAGTAATGGCTCGTGTTCCCATTAGCTTTGTGAATGAAACCCTGTGGCCCGAATTTCAGGAACTAGATGAGACACTGCGGTCTTATTTAGAGGAAGTCACGAATCGCGTGATTACGACGAGTATTTATGCAGATAGTTCGGAAGCTGAAGTTCGGCAAGGACGTTTGAAAGGTAAGGAATTTAACGAGTAATGGAGATAATTTTGATTAGGCAAAGGCTAAGGAGAGACAAATTGAAATCCTGTCGTTTCTAGGATTACCTCAGAAGCTTTACGGACAATAAGTCTTGTTGAACTCTCTGCTGTTTCAGGACGATCTGGATTATCGATTGGTTGTTCAATGACATAAAAATAATCCCCATTTCTCCATCCTATTGTACAAAGTCCATCGCGGCAGGTCACTTTACCGCCTCAGCCCACCTTGCTTTTCACGGGATTGGGAAAACCTCTCTCCAAACCTCTCTCCTGCTCTTGAGAAGGCTTTGAATGGTCTCCCTCATGGAACAAAAAGCGAAGCATCCGCTGGCTTCCCCCTTTTGAAGGGGGACGGGAGGGGGATCTAAAAAAGGCGATGGGCATTCGGTGAGGGCTACAACTTCAAATAAATTATATGGTTGAAGCTATTATTGTTTTAGTAATTATTGTTGGGATTTGCGCTTGGGTTCTATTAAGTCCACTTCTGACTAAATGGCGACGGAACCGCATCCGAAATAAACCGTTTCCTCGGCATTGGCAAACAGTTATCAAACAAACTTTGCCATTTTATCACTGTCTCTCTCAATCCCGACAACGAAAACTCCAGGGTTACATAGCTGTTTTTTTAGCGGAAAAACAGTTTATTGGCTGTAGAGGAGTACAGATTACTGAAGAAATAAAACTGGCGATTGCTGCTCAAGCCTGTCTGCTTTTACTGAATGATAGCGGTGACTATTACCCCAATTTAGTTTCAATTCTGGTTTATCCCAGCGCGTACCGAGTCAAACCCACGAAGCGAATCAGTGATTATATCATCGAAGAAAGAGATGAAGTAAGACTGGGGGAATCGTGGACGCGAGATCAACTGGTTCTATCTTGGCAGCAAATCGAATATGATATCCAGAATTGGCAGGATGGACATAATGTGGTTCTCCATGAATTTGCCCATCAGCTTGATCAAACCGATGGGATGATTAATGGTGTACCAAAGCTGAACTCTCAGGCGGATTATCGGACATGGGCGCAGGTATTTACACAAGAGTATCAGCAATTACAACGTGATGCTCAACGCGGTAGAAAAACAGTGATGAATAAATACGGTGCGACTGATCCGGCTGAGTTTTTTGCTGTAGCGACAGAGACGTTCTTTGAAAAACCTGAGCAAATGGTAAGGAAACATGCCGCACTTTATCGGCAATTGAAACAGTATTATAAGTTAGATCCTTTGGAGTGGAATTAGTCATTCGTCCTTTCTCATTGGTCCTGTGTCAGGGAACAGGGAATAGGCAATAGGCAATGGGCAATAGGTAAGGTAGAGTGTTGAGTTAACTTACTCATCTCCCCCTGCTTCCCCTGCTTCCCCTGCTCCCCCTGCTCCCCCTGCTCCCCCTGCTCCCCCTGCTCCCCCTGCTTTTAGCGCTTAGCACATCCGCGTATTATGACTACAATAATTTAAACTTGCTGAGTTGAGTGTCACTGTAGGAGAGTCCCATTGTTGAACAACTTTCAAGAAGCCAAAGCCCATTTCATCGCCAGTCATCGGCATCCGATCAATCAGAGGCTGCACCACCTCACCAACCTACTCGCGATCGCAGCCGTTATCCTACTATTCTATGATTGGCGGTTGACCTTGATTTGCGTCATCCTTACCCAAGTCTTTGCGTTAGGGGGACATGCGTTCTTTGAGAAGAATGAACCCGCGTTTCGCAAATATCCGGGTATCACCATCCTCGCATCCCTGTCTTGGTCATTCGAGAACTGGTTTGGGTTGCGTCCCGCCAGGAAGGGGTGATTGGGCATAGTGTAGAGACGTAGCATGCTACGTCTGGGAGATGGGGGAGATGGGTAATACCAAATCCCTTGGGCATTTTTTCCTTCTACCCAGGCGAGCCATTATCCGGTTAGAATTCTAACCATAAACCGCTCTAACCAAGCGGGCTAACAATAATATTACTGTCTGCGGAAGGCGGACGGCTGCCTGTGGACGCTGAGTAAGACCAATAAAAGGTAACTTTTGGAGGCGTCGGCGGATGAAACGGGAAATCCCGAAGACGAATAAGACCGTCCTTGCTTGCTAGTTGGAAGCCCCAACTTCAGCGAAGCAAGTTGGGGTACTTCACGCCTTCATCAATACATTGAGGAGTGAGAATGTATCAAGACTTGCTAGTGATCGATGCGGATGCTCATAAGCTAGAGAATCCGATGATTATGCGGGATTATCTAGAACCAGAGTATCGCGATCGCGTCGGTTTGGTAATTGATAGTCTCGGTGATCAACGAGCAAAGATTATCGACTTCAATCCAGAAACCGGGAAAAATGACTTTTTGCGGATGTTTCCCCAACCTCAAGGGTTAGGCAAAGGCGGCTTTCGCAATCTGCATCCCGATACCACGTTGGGTGCGATGTTCAATCGGGTGCGGATTCAACACATGGATCAAGAGGGGATTGATGTCCATGTTATCTTTGGCACACTGAATCTAATCTTTTCCAGTATTCTGGATAAAGACTTTGCGATCGCACTCTGCCGCGCCTATAACAGTTACATGGCGGATGATTGCCGAGGGTACGATAATCGCCTCAAACCCATTGGGGTTATTTGTCTTCAGGATGTCGATGAAGCGGTCAAGGAAATGTATCGCTGCGTCAACGAACTGGGGATGATTAGTGTCGCGGTTGCGCCTAATATGCCGATTCCCCATCCCAAAGCCCCCGATGCATTCCCCGAAATTCGCACCTGTAAGGCAATTAGCCATCCTGACTTCCGTCCGATTTTACAGGCGGCGGTAGACTTGGATATTGGTTTAGGAATTCACGGTGGACCCGGTTCCTACATGGTAGGCGGCATTGCGGATCATCTAGAAACCTTTGTCCTCAACCACATTTTTGTCCAGCGCAACCAGCAACAATTGGCATTAGCCCGGATGGTATTTGATGGGGCGTTTGAACAATTTCCCACCCTGCGCGTTGGCTTCTTAGAAGGCGGTTGTGGTTGGCTACCGGATTTAGCCCATGCGTTCCACGAACATTGGGAAAAGCGGATTCGTGACTTTGACCCGAAACATCCCTATCGCCCCTCTTTGATGGAATTCACCAAGTTGATGATTCAGGAAAAAGGCGGTCGGGATAATGTCAACATTATCTCTCAGGCGAAAAACCTGTTTGATTTGTTGTGGAATGCGGCACATGATCCGACGAAGATTGAGGATGCTAGCTTGTATGAACATTATGACCTGCGTCACCGTGATCCCTTCGAGTATTTTGAACGGGGTCAAATTTTTACCTCCTTTGAATCCGATGATCCGGGTCCTGCGTATTTACCTGTGGCGATGGGTGAAATTGGCAAGCATTTAACCTGCTTCTCTGGGGACTATGGTCACTGGGATGGTGTGCTGCACGGCTGTGTCCACGATGCTGCAACTGTTGCCGATTATGACCGGGAACATCTGGGACTGCTGTTAGGCGGGAATGCGTTAGCCTTATATGGCGATCGTTTACGTCAATCCTTGCCCGAAAAACCCATGGTTGGTAGCGTTTAAAACAATAGGGCGACCCGATTAGTAGAGACGTTCCGCCGGAACGTCTTTACTAAAAGGATTTAATACACGTCATTGGGACGCTGATAATACTCTTTGTGCAACGGGATCACCAATATCTTATCCACCCGATTGCCATCCATATCCATCACTTGAACGCACCCCAGCTAAATTAAAAATTCTAGCAGGGGATTCTTATGCTAGGCTTTACTCAGCTCCCAAAGAGTACTGAGCGTCACTGGCGTTCGCAGCGTCTGGGAGGAGCTTCTGCCTGCCCAGACCCTAGTGAATTTACTATTGGTTAATACCGCGTACCAATATCTGGCACCGATGTTGTAGGAAGCGGATAGGTCAGCGTTGTAGCGCTTGCCATTTGGGAATACGGCTTGGGAATACTTCTTGTTACTCCGCTTAATTTTCCCACTACCGTCAAAGGCGTAAGCACTGGTGTATTTAGCGTTGACTTTACATACCTTTGCGCCCAACTCAGAGAATTTCTGAATGGTTAGCTCAACTAATTTATCCTTGCACCATTGGTGAAAGCGCTGTTTCTGCAAAGACCCATGCTTCCCACCCTTAGCTTTCCAATTCGATAAGTCCTCAAACACAATCACGTTAACTTGATGTTTTTGTGCAAACTCAACAATCTGCCTAGAAACCGTTTGAGCAATATGTTTGTTGATGTTTTTAGACTTTCGATACAAACCTTGGCAGAAGCCTTTAGGTAAATCCTGGTTGGTAATTTTCCGAGTTAGTTTGGACTTAGTCGCAATGCGCTGCTTACGTTGGTCGCGACGGTCTATGTCTCTAGCCGGATTGAGGAATTTCCTAGCTTTTACAGTACCGTATGAGCCAACTATTGAGCAGGTGGCTGTTGTGTTTATGCCAATATCAATAGCACAAACATAATCTGAATCAGGTAGAGATTGAGGATTAACCTCAACGGCCATGGAAAGATGAACACTTCGCTTATTAGCAACCAGAGCAGGAGACAACAGTTTTGCTCCCTCTCTGGTGTGCCGACTTTTTCCATGCTTTTTGATGGAAACACCTTGCATCCAAACCCAATCAGCACCATTCCATATTTTCAGCTCTACTGCATTGAAGTTGGAATGGTACTTGATTTGCTGACCCTTGTACAAAGCTGGATAGCTATTGCACATTACGGTTAACCTGGGCGATTTGTCGTAACGATGTTTTCGCTCTCCCCTCTTCCAAGCATCCCAGCGAGTAACGAAGCTGCTAACAATACCCAATGCTTCCTGAATAGCAGCACGTCTTAGATAACTGGGAAATTTCCGGAATGAAGGATAACGACCAATACTTTTCTGGAAATACCAATAGTATTTAGGATTAGGATTATCCCCTGTCTGGTGAACCAGCTTTTCTAGAGCATTAACTCTTTCATTACTGTTCAACCCAGACAGGTTGCCCCAATTCCAATAGCTAATAAGTACTAATGGCTTCAGAAAATGTCGGTATTCCGCTACGGTCAAGACGGCTAGTCGGCGCTGCTCTTGCGTCATAACCAATTGCCAAACATCGGTTCTGATGTTTGACTCTTTTTGAGGCTTTTTTCGCTTAGATTGCTTTTTAGCTTTTTTCTTAACCACAGCTTCGACCTTGGCGTGGATAAATGTCATGTCATGTTACCTTGGGAATGCTTGGTTGTCAACTCTTGATTGGCTAACTGTTGCAGGCGTACCTTGCGAGCGGCAACAATCGCCATCTCTGACATAGCTAAAGATACCATTGAGTCCGATTAGCAAGAGGACAAAGACAATTTCGCGAGAGACAGAGGACATGAGTGTAATGGCTGGGAATGAGAGAGGATGTATTCTCAGGTTCTAGTATCAAGCATGACTTGAGTTCTGGGTTTTGACTGTTCCAGAGGTGATGTGAGAAGCGTCTGGGGTTTGGTGTCGGGGGTTCTTTTGACTCACTCCTATCTAGGGGAGGAAACCTGTCCTGACCAAGGTTTGAGGAGGGCGATAGCTTAGTTTTTTTAACGCAGAGGGGCGCAGAGGGGTTGAGCGGTAGATTGACTGTGGGGTGAATCAGGTTGGGGATTTAGTGTAGGGGCAAGTTTCACGATTATTATTTCTTTTTGACCTAGCTATAACTGAACCTGCCCCGACCAAGGCTTCTACAATAGGATAAGTCGATGGATGGCGGCTTGGGTTGTCTATTTCTAATAACGTGCGGTGAATCATGGCATTCTCTTCTATCATTCGGACTCTGGAGCGATCGCCCCTGACGGGTGAACTCCTTGCTAAACTAAATCGTCAGTCGTCTTTGCACCTGAATGGGATTGCCCGTCTCCCGAAGGGATTAGTCTCATCTGCCATCGCCCAAGCCGCAGGGCGCAATCTTTTGGTTATCTGCGCCACGTTGGAGGAAGCCAGTCGCTGGGCAGTGCAACTGGAAGCCATGAACTGGCAAACGGTTCATTTCTATCCCACCTCAGAAGCGTCACCCTACGAACCTTTTGACCCAGAATCGGAAATGACCTGGGGACAAATGCAGGTATTAGCCGATTTGGTGATTGATCATTCGTCCAGTCCTGATCAGGGTAACCCACGGACTTCAACGGACAATGGACAGACAAAGCACAACGGACAACTGGCAATTGTCGCTACTCATGCGGCACTCCAACCCCATTTACCACCCGTCGCCGCCTTTGCATCCTACTGCCTGACAATCAACCGAGGCGTAAGTTGGGATACGAAAGACATCGATAAACAATTAGCACGCTTGGGTTATGAACGAGTCCCCCTGGTGGAAATGGAAGGTCAGTGGAGTCGGCGCGGTGATATTGTGGATATTTTCCCGGTTGCTGCCGAATTACCCGTGCGTTTGGAATGGTTCGGGGATGAACTCGAACAACTGCGCGAATTTGACCCCGCAACCCAACGCTCCCTGGATAAAATTGAGCAACTGGTACTCACCCCTACTGATTTTAGCCCCATTATTACTGATGCCCTTAGTGATACCCAAGCCCAACAGGTTCAAATCCATCTAGAGGAAGAGGAACAGGCACTTTGGCAAGCGGGGGGACATCTGGAAGGGAGTCGTCGCTTTTTGGGGATGGCGTTTGATAAACCTGCTTCTCTGTTGGATTATTTGCCCGATAATACAGTGATTGCCATTGACGAACCCGAACAATGTCGCGCTCATTGCGATCGCTGGGTGGAACATGCTCAAGATCATTTAGATACGTTAGCCCATCCTCTTCCCCCTCTGCATCGTCCATTTGATCAATTATTCAACACTCAAACCCCAGTCAGGGCGGGTTTGGATGAAACGTTATCATCAACAACGAAACAAAAATCCCTAAACCCGCCCCTACACAATCAAACCTTACTCTATTTATCGGAACTAGCAGAAGCCACCAATGAGACGGCGGTGAATTTAGCCAGCCGCCCGATTCCCGCCACACCACACCAATTTGCCAAACTTGCAGAAATTGTCCGCAGTGAACGCGATCGCAAGTTTTCGGTTTGGCTGGTTTCGGCTCAACCGAGTCGTTCGGTGTCTCTGTTACAGGAACATGATTGTCCGGCTCAATTTGTTCCCAATCCCCGCGATTATCCGGCAATTGATAAATTGCAAAGCCAGAAAACACCTGTGGCGGTAAAATATTCCGGATTAGCGGAATTGGAAGGCTTTATCCTGCCCACATTTCGCTTGGTTGTAATTACTGATCGCGAGTTTTTTGGACAGCATACCCTTGCCACCCCCAGTTATGTGCGGAAGCGACGCCGCGCCGCATCGAAACAAGTTGACCCGAATAAATTAACTCCTGGGGATTATGTGGTGCATAAAAACCACGGAATTGGTCAATTTGTCAAGCTAGAAAGCCTCACCCTTAACCATCAAACCCGTGAATATTTAGTCATCAAATATGCCGATGGCTTATTACGAGTTGCCGCCGATCAAGTCGGGGTTTTATCACGCTATCGCAGTGCCGATAGCCGTGCGCCGCAACTGAATAAAATGTCCAGCAAAGCCTGGGAAAAGACCAAAAATCGGGTTCGCAAAACCATTAAAAAACTGGCGGTTGATTTACTCAAACTCTATGCCCAGCGCAGTCAACGATCCGGTCATGCCTTTCCGGAAGATTCATCCTGGCAAGACGAATTAGAGGAATCCTTCCCCTACCAACCCACACCTGATCAACTCAAAGCCGTGCAAGACGTAAAGCGAGATTTAGAGAGCGATCGCCCCATGGATCGCTTGGTTTGTGGGGATGTGGGATTTGGTAAAACTGAGGTGGCACTGCGGGCAATTTTTAAAGTGATTACCTCCGGAAAACAAGTCGCCTTCCTCGCCCCAACCACGATTCTTACCCAACAACATTACCACACGTTAAAAGAACGCTTTGCCCCCTATCCGATTCATGTGGGATTACTGAATCGGTTTCGTACCGCCCAGGAACGTAAGGAAATTCAGCGCCGCCTTTCTACTGGAGAATTAGATGTTGTTGTTGGTACCCATCAACTTTTAGGCAAAAGCGTTAAATTCCGTGACTTAGGCATGTTAGTTGTTGATGAAGAACAGCGCTTTGGGGTGAACCAAAAGGAAAAAATTAAGACCCTAAAAACCCAAGTTGATGTCCTCACCTTAACCGCCACACCGATTCCCCGTACCTTATATATGTCCCTCTCTGGGGTGCGGGAAATGAGTTTAATTACCACTCCCCCTCCTTCCCGGCGTCCGATTAAAACCCATTTAGCCCCCTATAATCCCGAAGCGGTTCGCACGGCAATTCGCACCGAATTAGATCGCGGTGGACAGGTGTTTTATGTGGTTCCCCGAGTCGAGGGAATTGAAGAAGTCGCCACGAAATTGCGGGAAATGATACCGGGGGCGAGACTGGCAATTGCCCATGGACAAATGCCCGAAGGGGAATTAGAAGCCACCATGCTTACCTTTAGTAACGGGGAAGCGGATATCCTGGTTTGTACCACAATTATTGAATCCGGGTTAGATATTCCCCGTGTGAATACCATCCTGATTGAAGACGCCCAGCGCTTTGGTTTAGCCCAACTCTACCAACTGCGGGGGCGAGTCGGGCGTTCCGGGGTGCAGGCACATGCTTGGTTATTTTATCCCAAACAAGAAACCCTATCCGACGCCGCCCGCAAGCGTTTACGGGCGATTCAGGAGTTTACCCAGTTAGGTTCCGGGTATCAACTGGCGACGCGAGATATGGAAATCCGAGGCGTGGGAAATCTCCTCGGGGCGGAACAATCGGGACAAATGGACGTAATTGGCTTTGATTTGTATATGGAAATGTTACAAGAAGCCATTCGCGAAATTCAGGGTCAAGAAATTCCGCAAGTTGATGATACCCAAATTGACTTAAATCTCACTGCCTTTATCCCTGCGGATTATATTCCCGATTTAGATCAAAAAATGAGTGCCTATCGAACAGTTGCGGCGGCGAATTCTCATTCGGAATTAGTCCAAATAGCCGCAGATTGGCATGATCGCTATGGTCCTTTACCTGCACCCGTTGAACAGTTATTACGGATTGTCGAACTCAAACAGGTGGCAAAATCCCTAGGATTTAGTCGAATTAAACCCGAAGGAAAACAGCACATCGCCCTAGAAACACCAATGGAGGAACCCGCCTGGAAGCTATTACAAGAAAACCTGCCCGAACATTTGCGATCGCGCTTTGTCTATTCTCCTGGTAAAGTAACAGTACGGGGATTAGGGGTTCTCAAAGCCAATAAACAGTTAGAGAATTTAATCGATTGGTTAAGCAAGATGAAAGGAGCTTTACCCGAAGCAGTGTGAGGGAGTTGGAGAAGATGGGGAAGATGGGGGAGATATCGTTAAGCTGTTCGGCATTTAAACCTTAATATCAATAATGGCGCAATCCTTGTAGTGCGTTTAGCGAAGCCATGCCGCAGGCTTTGCATCTTGCTCGCTACTAATACCCAATTTAAATGCATTACAGCTTATGCCTTATCAATATCAGTTTGGATGAAGTCATTACCTTTGAAAAGCAAAGGTTGACTCATCGCCTTTGCTAAGGCATAAGAAAAGCAATCTCCCATATTCAACTTTGCTGGATGACGACCTTTACCAAACTTTAAGAAAGCTTCAGTCGCTAATCTTGCTTGTTCTCGACTGAACGGTACTATAACAATTGATAATTCGTCGATTAACCGATTTAACTTTTTGACGCCTTGTTCACCATGCCGAGTGCCTAAAACAATCGATATTTCAACATAGCTAGGGGAAGAAAGAAGGCGGTTTTCACTCTGATCAATGAGGTCTAAAAATTTTGCTTCTTCAGGTTCAGCATAGATAATTGCCAGAATAGCAGAAGGATCTATTACCACTAATCCAATCCTCCAAACTCATTATAGCCAATGATTTCCTCAGGAGATCGGTTGTCAAGAACAGGTAGACTTCTAATCTCATCACAAATTTGATGAACTGCACTAAAATTGATTTTTATATTCTCTTTCTGCTGATTGTAAGGTTCTTGTTGTAGCAATTCGACTAACCACTTCAGTAATACCCAACGCTCGCTAATCGAAAGGTGCTGTATAATTTGCTTTAGATCTCCAAGCGTGCTATTCAGGTTGGCTTCCATAGGATTTACCTCCACGATTCACAAAAAATACTAACAGGCTGCAAAATAGCGATGCTTGGTGAACTGGAAATGGGATCAGTACAATTATACAATGATGAACAGGTGGTTTAGCAACGGCAAATCCTTTAGCAGCTTCGTCAAGTAACTCAGACATCTCTAATTCAATGAACATTTGCGATCGCGCTTTGTCTATTCTTCTGGTAAAGTAACAGTATGGGGATTAGGAGTTCTCAACGCCAATAAACAGTTAGAGAATTTAATCGACTGGTTAAGCAAGATGAAAGGAGCCTTACCGGAAGCGGTATAAATGTTGAATGTGTAGGGGCGGGTTTAGGGAATCACGTTTCGCTATTGATGATAACGTTTATACAAAACCCGCCCTGACCCTAAGACGTAGCTTGCTTCTCGCTTCGCGAGGATGACGAATGACGAATGACCAATGACAAATGACCAAAATAATCGCTATTATTAATGGAAAAGGAGGGGTAGGCAAAACCACAACCTCAGTCAACTTAGCCGCCGTACTTGCGGAAAAAAAACAGGTTTTGTTAGTAGATACTGATCCCCAAGGTTCAGCCAGTTGGTGGGTAGAACGAAGTGAGGGGGAAATCGGGTTTGATATCGCCCAAGAAACCAATCCTCAACTCTTGAGTCGCCTACAAACCCTGAAAGACTACGAATTAACTGTTGTAGATACACCGCCCGCCCTGCGTTCAGACGCCTTGACTGCGGTAGTCGCGATCGCAGATTATATAGTTTTACCCACACCTCCCGCACCGATGGACTTAGCGGTTTTAATGGAAACAGTACGGCGGGCGATCGCGCCAGTGGGAACCGCCCATCGGGTATTGTTAACTCGGGTAGACTCTCGCAGTCGTCGGGAAGCGTTAGAGGCGCAAACCACACTCCGAGAACTTGGTGTTCCCGCATTCGGGACGTTTATTCGGACGTACAAAGCCCACGAACGCGCCGCCTTGCAGGGGATACCGATTACTCAATTGGGCGGAGAAAATGCCCGTGAAGCCCAAGCCGATTATCGCCGGGTGGCGGATGAACTACACCATCATTGGGGGTGCTAATGACCAAAAAAAAGTTAACGGATTTATTGCGGGAAGAGGTGGAAAAGTCGCCATCTTCCCATCAGCAATTTATTGAAGAGTCTAACGAACCGAATACAGAAACAGAGGACGAATCAACCATGGCAACCCGCCGGAGAACCAGTACCAGTAAATCTTCAACTCCCACCAAAGCTGATCTTGAAGCTACGGTTGCGGAATTGAGACAGGCACTCGAAGAAGCCCAACAACAAGAAACCACTGTTGTTAATTTAAAAGATAGTTTAGCCCAAGCTGAGGAACGAGAACAACAGTTAAAGGAACAAATTACCGAGTTAGAAGCCCAATTACAACAGCAACACGAATCCGTTGAAAATTTGCAAAATGAATTAAAGAAACTCGACCATTTAAAGAGTGAGTTTGAGGACGCCAAAAAAGCCGCTGTTCAACTTGCCCAAGCCAATGAGAAATTGATGCAAGAAGTGGAGAGTCTTAAACAAGAGAATGAATCCCTCAAAGCCACACAAAAGCGACCGATAGAACCCGCGCCACCCGTGGAAAGCAAACGTCCTCCCGCTAGAACTCCCACCCGCCCTATCGGACGACCGATTCAACGGGAAAGTGAAAAGCCTGCGGATTTTGCGAAGAAAACGTGGTTATTGTGATGGGTTGGTAGTAAGGGAACTTTAGCCTGTCCTTCTATCATGTCCGGTTGAATATTTACTGCTTTTAGAATCCCTGGTCATTTATGCCAGGGAGAAGTCAATTTTTTATAACAAGCCTTTGCCAACTTCGCATCGTCTAAAGCGTTGTGTTTTTTGACAGTGGACAATTCGACAAATTCTGCTCGATTCACATCTGGATTGATTCCAGCTACTTTAAGTAGGGTTGCTACATCAAATGAATTATTGAAGATATGTTTAGGTAAATTTAACGAGCCGCCAAATAGGTCACAAAATAAAACCCAATCATACGCTGGATAGTCAGCCCACATCTCAACTGATTCAAATTGTGCTAGCCATTCAGATAATGTCGTTGTCACTATCTGACGGGTTGATTTCATGGCATGATGATCTAAATCTAGCTTGGGTGTCAGGGAATGGATATCAATAAACTGAAGATTCGGGAATACGTTATGCCGCAGCCAATCATTGACTTGGTTTTGAGCATAGTCATTAAACTCCGCGTAAAATGTGCGTTCATTTTCAGTAACAAAACCAATACTAATCAGCGTAGTATTCTGATGTAATCCCGTAAACTCCGTGTCAAAGAAGATTTTCATTCCCTGGCTTTAACTCTATCAGCAGTCTAGCTGGGAAATAAATGATCCTGTTGGTTAATTCTTAGTCTCGCCAACCGCCTTTGGTTTTAACCCAAAGAACCAAAAGCTTGCATTCGTCTAAAGACCGACTATATTTCTAAGTTTAGTCCATTTTAATGGACTTAAGCTATCAGCCAAGAACTTGAGTTCTTGGCGGGTGTTGGGACTGACAAAGGTGAAAAACTATCAGTTTCAACGGGGTCAGGGCGGGTTTTGTTGCTCAGTTGTCGGCTGCTTAAGTAGCGTTACTCCCTAAACCCGCCCCTACAGTACCTCAACCTGTCCCTAACAAATACCCTTTAACAACTTGCAAAATCCGTTCGGCGGCGTACCCATCCCCAAAAGGATTAACGGCGGTAGCCATCACTTGATACGCCTTAGCCTCTCCGAGTAATTCACTGGCTACAGCGACAACTTGACTCGGATTCGTTCCCACCAACTTCGCGGTTCCCGCCTCAATCGCCTCGGGGCGTTCCGTGGTTTCCCGCAACACTAACACGGGTTTACCCAAACTTGGCGCTTCCTCCTGCAATCCCCCCGAATCCGTCAGCAACAGATAACACCGTGCGATCGCGCCCACTAATTCGCCATAATCTAAAGGTTCGGTCAAAAAGACTCGCGGATGTTTACCTAATACTTGTTTCAGGGGTTCTCTAACCGTCGGATTTCGGTGTAACGGTAACAATAACGCCGTATCCGGAAACTGATCCAACAGTTGAATAAACGCTTGGGCAATATCTGCTAACGGTTTACCCCAGTTTTCGCGACGATGAACCGTGGCTAACAACACCCGATACTTGTCCCATTCTAACCCTGGAACCGGACATTCAGGTTCCTGCTTGGCTACGGTTAGTAACGCATCAATCACCGTGTTTCCAGTTTGATGAATCTCGCCCACAATCCCCGACGTTTTGAGATTCTCCACCGCCTTAGCAGTCGGCGCAAAATTCAGTTGGGCTAACTGAGAAATCAACCGCCGATTCGCTTCTTCGGGATAGGGATTAAACAAATCATCCGTTCGTAACCCTGCTTCCACATGACCCACAGGAATCTTTTGGTAAAATGCCGCTAAAGTTGCCGCAAATGCTGTCGTCGTATCCCCTTGTACAATCACCAACTGTGGGTTAATCTCAGCAAATAACTCCTCCAATCCTCGCAAACTTCGACAGGTAATATCGGTCAGCGTTTGCTTGGCTTGCATAATTGCTAAATCGCGGTCAGCTTTAAGTTGAAATAGCCGCATCACCTGATCGACCATTTCCCGATGTTGACCCGTCAAAATCACCTGAGTCTGAAACTGATCACAGGCTTGAAACTGTTGGATCACGGGTGCAAGTTTAATCGCCTCTGGACGAGTACCTAATGTAATACAGATTGTTGGTTTATACATCATAATTCATAAATCATACATCAATTGTAGGGACGGGTTTAGGAACAATTGTAGGGGCGGGTTTAGGAACTCAATTATCTTGTCACCGATAACGTCTCAGCAAAACCCGCCCTCACTCACCAATAACGCCTCAACAAAACCCGCCCTTCCTCACCAATAACGCCTCAACAAAACCTACTGGCGTGACACAGCTAAAATAGTGGAATAGGTTGTAGGTTGGGTTTCGACTTCGCTCAACCCAACAAAAGATAGGGCTGAAGCCCTTACTACAAGCCGAATATAATCTACCAAATAAGGTGTGCCACGCCACTACCTTTAATCATCAGTCTATCCAATTTAATAGCCAATTAATTATGCCACTGAATGCCCAAACCCAAATAGTATTAGACCAAATTAAACAATCAGGATTGCCTCCCCTAAATGAACTTGACCCCATCCCGGCGAGAGAACAAGCAGCACAGGCGGATCAATTTTCCCATAAACCTGAACCTGTCGCCTCGGTGGACAATCGTACCATTCCGGGTTCTACGGTAGATATTCCGATCCGAATTTATACACCCGCCGGAAACCCACCCTTTCCGGTTCTGGTATTTTTCCACGGTGGTGGTTGGGTTATCGGTAGCTTGGATGCGGTGGATAGTATCTGTCGCACCTTGGCAAATCAAGCGGGATGTATTGTTGTGTCTGTGGATTACCGTCTCGCACCCGAACATAAGTTTCCCGCCGCCGTAGAGGATACGTATACCGCTACGGAATGGGTGGCTAAAAATGCGGCGTCATTCCACGGTGATCCCAAACGCATTGCTGTTGGTGGAGATAGCGCTGGCGGAAACTTAGCCGCCGTTGTCGCCTTACTGTCACGCGATCGCAACTTTCCTAGCTTAAGTTATCAAGTGCTATTTTATCCCGCGACTCAGTATGGCTTTGACACCGACTCCCATCGGCAAAATGGCAAAGATTACCTGTTAACCACCGAGTTATTAGTTTGGTTTTGGCATCATTACCTCCCATCAGCCGCCGATGGACAAAATCCCCAGGCTTCACCGTTACTGGCGGACGATTTGAGTAACTTACCCCCAGCCCTAATTATCACGGCTGAATATGATCCCCTACGAGATGAAGGAGAAGCCTATGGGATTCGCTTGCAAAAAGCGGGTGTACCTGTAAGAATAACTCGCTATGATGGTACAATTCATGGCTTTATTGGCATGGCACACCTTCTAGATCAAGGTCGAGAAGCGCTAGCAGAAGCCGCCGTCGCCCTCCAGTCTCAGTTCAATTAAAATCCAGAATCAAATTGTGTCGTAAAGAGTTCTCAAACTCTTACATAAACCTAGCTGGCTTGGCACTTCACGAGTATGACATAAGACATAAGACATAAGACAATCCCCGCCATTAACTTTAGTTGTCTCCACCTACTTATTATGAAAATTGTATCACTTGGGTCTTCCGCGATCGCAGCTAGTGTGATCCTGTTCCTCAACCCTGGATATGCAGCCATACTCAACACCTCGGTTCGCTTAGCTGGATTCTCCCCTGATAATCGCCATTATATTCATCTAGAAAGTTACCGGGATTCAGTAACAGAAGTTCCCACGGCTCATCTGCAAATTATCAATATCCCCAATAATTCCTGTGTCAGAAATGGTTGTCTGCGAACAGACTATAATCGCGATGCCTATAGTCTCAGCAATCAAGCGGCTGAAAACGACTTGCTGCAAGATACAGTAACCCTCCGACAAGATTTAGGACTGAATCGGCTGAAAGTTGGCATTAAACTCCCTGTCATCGATAGCACCCGTCAGCCGGATGACAGCGAAACTGTTACATTTCGCTTAAAGAACCAGCCGTTACAACTGCGTCTAGAACAAAGGCGTATCCCCTCCGTCTTATCTGGAGGTACGTCTCCAGTCGAACGGGCGTCCATGCGCTTAATCATCAACTATCAGAATCAGCGCTTAACTCTGGGTACTTTGAACAACTACCGTGATGCCGTGAAAGGCTATCGGATTCGAGAGGTGCGGCTATCTCCTAACCGTAGTAATATCGTGGTTCTGCTAGATATGCTGCAACCGACTCACGAGGATGTCGTCAAAACCACGTTAGTGCAAAGCTTTTCTTTGCAGCCATTTGAGAATTAAGTAGGTCGGTGGAAATAAACTGAACCATGTTAAGTTCTGTGAATTTTACTCAAACCCTTACAAGTCGCTACTCTCACCAATTTAAACTTATGTGTCTATAAGTTATGGAAAGAAAAGAAACATTAAAAAGCGTTGCAAAGGGTTGTACTTTTCTGAGAGAGTAGTAAATTAGTAATTGAAGCGAAAGAGAAAGCTTCAATGACAGATATTAATGTCACTTGAAAAACCAGAAAGGAGGGAAGTCTAAAACTCTGTTAAATCTAATATCTGTCTTATCCGAGACACAACTTCTAACAGCAACACTCAACGCGAAGACTGATACATCCTCTAACTAGAAATGTAGGGAGCAATGCATCTGAATTATCGAATTTAGAGCAACTCTATTTAGGATTAATTACACAGAGGAAGTCACTCAGAGAGCAGGTTGAGTGTTGTTGTTATGTATAGAAAAGTAGAAGCGTAAACGATTAATTAGGGTTTGCTGCAAGAACTGGAACCCCTTAAAAATAAAGGTTTTAAAGGCAATTATAAGGTTTATTTAGTGCCAGCCAATTTGCCTCAATAGATAAAAATTCATACAAAGTAGCGAGCGAGACGCTCGCACTACAACAACCGTTCCCATTCTCTATTTCGGGTTTACTGCACAACTCCAAAACCCTTAGATATAAAAGCTTTGAGTAGCATGAACATTGGCTCATCTTCAAGGACATAAGGTAAAACCCTTTCATACCCTTGCACCGCTATCAGGGAAAATATATCATTGCTCCCCCATCTCCCCCATCTTCCCCATCTCCCCCATCTTCCCCATCTCCCCCATCTCCCCCAACACTTATTTAGCGTTTGACTGGAAACAGGTTAAGATTTGTATACAGGCGTTCTTTCAAGTCACGCCGCCGCATCAGCCGTCAACCTTGTTTCCCAATGACCCTTATCCGCGTTCCCAAATCCTGGGAAATCCCCGAAAACCAAATCACGCCTGAAGCCGTTTACTTCAATCGGCGTCGCTTTCTCAAAACCCTAGTCGGTGCGAGTATTCTCCCCATCCTGGGATGTCAAGCCTCCTCTGACTCGGAAACCAATAAGGAACTAGCCGCTACCCTCAATCAACCAACGGTCAAACCCCTTAGCACCAATCCCGCATTTGCGAATGTTGACCGCCCTATCACCAATCAGTTACTAGCGGGACAATATAATAACTTCTATGAATTTGGCAGTGGCAAATCGATATGGCAAGCCGCCCAAGCCTTACCCACCGATGAGTGGACGGTTGAAGTCACCGGATTGGTGAAAAATCCCCGCACCTACGATTTAGACGATTTACGCAAAAAATTCCCCCTAGAAGAACGCATCTATCGCTTCCGTTGTGTCGAAGCCTGGTCGATGGTATTGCCATGGCTAGGATTTCCGATGCGATTATTAATGGAAGAGGTGGAACCCACGTCTAAAGCCAAATTTGTCCGGTTTACGTCTTTCGATGATCCTCAAATTAGAATCGGTCCGGCGTGGTCATTCAGTGGTAAACTACCGTGGCCCTATACCGAAGGATTAACGGTAGAGGAAATGGCGAATGATTTGGCATTTTTTGCCGTGGGGATTTACGGTCATTTTCTGCCGAAACAGCATGGGGCACCAATTCGAGAGGTTGTGCCATGGAAATATGGGTTTAAGGGGGCTAAGTCTATTGTCAAGATTGAATTTGTGGAGACTCAACCCGCGACATTTTGGAATACGTTAATTCCTTACGAGTACAAGTTTGAGGCAAATGTCAATCCGGATGTGCCGCACCCGCGTTGGTCTCAAGCAACGGAAAAGTTTATTGGCAAGGGACCCGATTTTTCCTGGGAAAGACGGGAAACACTTCCCTATAACGGGTATGGAGAATATGTAGCACAGTTGTATACCCCCTCCCGCACTTAAAAGCAAAGTCCGGAAAACTACACCAAAAAAAAGGAAAAGTTTACCCAATTAAACCTGGAAAAACTGTAAATAAAACCCCCGTTATTCTTCTATGTATTTCGGGGGAATTTGCTAAATAAAAATCAAACGTAAACTGCTTAATGTACCGCTTATTGGTCTTATACCCAATCCGCTTTGGGAATTCACGCCAGATCTAATTTTTTCACAAGTGCTGTGAGATTGCATCGGGCATAGCCCACGATTTGAGGAGAGTGATCCTGTAGCCGAAAGAGAAGTTGCAACAGGGTTTGAGACAGAGAATTGCTATACACTCGAAACAATTGTTCCTGGAGTTGACAGAGAATGCGATCGCCTGCAATATCATCAGTACCGGGGCGCATTAGCCAGTGGGTTCTCAAGACGTGCAGATGGCTGATATCATCGCTTTGGATAACCTGATTAATTTCCCTAACGGCTTGTTCTATTAATCGATCCGTTACCACTTTCATCACCATGGGTTGCAGGGTAAACGAGGGTGTATCAGCACTGAATCGTTTTTCTAGGAGCGATCGCGTCTCCAAAGCGGCAATCCCGGTTAAAATGACACTCGGATCAGAAGCATAGAGCAAATGGCTTTGTAATCGGCATAATGCGATGGGTTCCTGCCAAATTGCTAGCCAGTAGGCAATGGATCGTTCAGATTCAGACAATCTGTCGAATTGCTGGGTGAGTAACGCTTCCAGGCGATCGCCTACAACGATAGTATTCTGGTGGCGAAATGCGTTTACATTCCCAGCAAAAATCGACTGAATCAGCGGTATTATGGTTTTCAATGCCAATGGATTACCCCGGTACAGTTGGCACAGAGCCGATAATCCCTGTTCTTGACCCGTGAATCCGCCAGTTTGCAGTAATGCCATTGCATCAGCCTGTTCTAAGCCTTGCAACCTTAAACAGCGAACCCCTTTCGAGTTAGCTGCGATCGCATCAAATCCGGGGAGTTGTTCGCGACTGGTGATTAGAATACAACTCTGATGGCGGTTGCGGCTTAAGGTTTGCCACAATTTACTGTAGTCCTCAATATTGTCTTTCTGGTGCAACACCGAATCAAATCCATCAAGAACCAGTAGACAGCGACGTTGTTGTAGATGATGTCTGAGTTGTCTGATTCCTGACTGAATATCTTGAACAATGGTTGGTTCAAAGGTATTCAGGATACTGTCGAGTAGCGTTAGCAAGGAGGGTTGGTAAGTTAGCGATCGCCATAAGAGACAATCAAACTCCGACTGGATGCGATCGCATAAAGCAACGGTGAGGGCGGTTTTGCCAATCCCACCCATGCCTACGATTGCCACGAGTTTACAATTATCTGTAGTAATCCATTCCTCTAACTGATTTAACGATTGAGTTCGTCCATAGAAATGATCCAGATCCGGCGCTTCATCCCAATCAATCAGAGGAGACGGGAGTTTCGGTACATTAGGGTTTAGGGGTTCCGGGAATTGTGCGATCGCCTGCCAATCGCTGATCCCCACAGCTTTACAGATAGAAATAAAAGCATCCTGTTGAATCCGTTCCCCGCGCCAAAAGCGGCGTAGGGTAGCTCTAGAGGTATGTGCATCTTCCCACCAACAGGCGGTGCTAGTTTTCGTCCAGCCCCGACGTTTCCTGGCTCGGTCTACAATGGTTAATCCTTCTGTGGATGCGGAGAGGGAGTTGGTCATAGTAGCATGATCGATGAGGATAGTATCTGCCAAGAACTCAAGTTCTTGGCTTATAGTTCAAGTCCATTAAAATGGACTAAAATCCATATACTGTCTATTAATTATGGACTTTAGTTATGGGTTAATCCGGTAAAACATGCCGATTTACTTATGTTTTATATTCCCCTGCTTTCTAATAACTATCTACCACTCATTGAGTTCAACTTGTTCACAGCCTTGTTCTATTGCTTGGCGCATTAACTTAACATCATCGGGTGGGATTGAACCTGCAAAACGTAGTAATTGTCGCCCAGGGACACCTTGAATTCTTGAACTGGCTAAAGCGCGTGCAAATTCCAGCACTCGCCACTGCAAGTCTTGAGGCATAATTTTTAGTTGTTCAATAAGCTTATCCAAAATAGGCATATCCATCTTGCTCTCCTGCCCACAATTCTCAACTTATTCTAGTTTAGCTAGGGGACTCTAGAGCGTCGATTCAGTAATAGCAGCTAGTAGTGGGGAAGACAGAGTAAGTCATGTAGAGACATATCCTGGCACGTCTATCAATTGTAGGGGCGGGTTTAGGGACTAAAATGCGCTTACTCCGCCGATAACTGTTCAACAAAACCCGCCCTTAATCGTTATGGGCTTGATACAATAGCAGTCTGCTTGTAAAGGTAACTCAATGGTACAAACACCGACTAAAATCCTGACATTACTTGGAGAATGGTAAGGTAGCTAAAATTACATCTTAGGGTTGGCAAGGTTTCACCATTGCTTGTTGGTAAGAGTTAAATGCCCTTTAAACCTTGCCCACCATAGTACCGATGGTACTGCGATCGCAATTGATAAAAATCAAGATGTTGAAACAAGTTCAGCAATCATCTCTTCAGACATAGACTGCTTGAAATCTAAAATCTCAATCAGCACGAGCTGGTCATTAAGTGAGTAGTGAAGGATTATCCGTCCTTCATCTTCTGCATAGGCGATCGCATCCTCTGAAAGCTCAATCAAAAGTGCATCTACATCTTTGCTGTATCTAATTTTTTTCATAGCGACTCCTTCTACCTGGATACAATGTAATCACTAAAATGAATGCCTCATAGTCTCGATAAACAACTCGTAACACTAAGTTATCGTCTAACTTTTTTTGTGCTGTGATTTTTTCTCATTCTCCTAATTCTCGTCTATCCGGAGCCTGGATGGTGTCAATAACAAAGTCCTGATGAATCACAATTCCTCGTTGACTTAACAAGTCAAGTTTAAACAGAGCATGGTCACTGAACCGGAGTTCTTTTAACATAGATTTAATCCGACAATTCAACTCCCAAGGCTTCAATTTTTTGGGTTATTCAGGCGGTTAAGGTGGTTTCATCTGTTTTAATTCGTTCTCCTCCTGTTTAATTTATCTATTCCTTGTTGTCTAGTTTTCTGATATTTAATTTTTTCTTCGCTTTTTTTCTTCACGAATTATTTTTTTGTCCTCACGTATTGTCGTGTCGGTAGGAGCGCTGAAGTTTAAGCTGAGTGCAGGTTCACTTTCAGGGTCAGAACTAACCTGAACGAGCTTTGCATCTATAATATCTTGACCTCTACTCACTGCATTTTTTAATAAATCACCGATTTGTTTATTATTCTCAATATTCCACACTTCATCAGCCGTAATTTTTCCGGCTAACAGGCGCGTTATAAGGTTCTGGGGAAGCTTGAGTGTAAAAGCACCGCTAGCATCAGTTTCTATGTAGGCTTTAGGAGAATCATTAATAGGCTCTGTAGAAGCAGTGAATGCACCAAACTCTAACCTGATGCGTGATTGCTCTCTCAATTTAGGATCTACTTTTACAAAGTTAACATTGACTATTTTTAGGTTTAGTTCTGCCGCAAGCCGCAGATCATCACCTATTCGCTTTTTGAGAGTTGGATAATCATCACTGCCTGAATTTTTATTATCCCAAACCTCACAATCAGTAATATCTCCGGCTAGGAACAGAGCTACAAGATTGCATCGAATCTCTATGTTAAAAGAAAAATCTGATCCAGGGCTAAAAACAAAACGACCTTCTCGTTCCTTGTATCTTTGTAATGCTACAGGAATTCTCTGTGATTGTTGTGCCTCCCAGCTTTCACAACCAGATCCATATTCAACCTGATTAAGATTTATTTGATGAAGAAGTTGTTCCTGCTGTGCCGTTAACTCTACATCAGGATGAGGGTTCTTGATCACGATAGGTCTACTGGCTCGTTTTCTCCACCTTAAGCCAGAATATTCATTTTTAATCGTGACGATTACCACAGCCGAAATCAACCTGGAACTTTTAACTCTTTGTCTACGTCCTTTTGTCCCAGGCCAAGGTGCAGTTCCTATCGCATTCAAAGTTGTTGTTAAATCCCACTGTTCCGTATCTGCTAGAGCAGAGTATACAGCTTGCTCAAGACTAATAGATGAGGGTGTACCATGATCATTGATTTGATGTAGGCATTCAGAAGCACCTAGAAAAAGAACGAGCGGTTTATACTTTTTGCCGGATTTTTCACATTTCTTGGCTTGCTTTGCCTTTTCCTCAATTTTTTTATAAATTGGGTGGTCTTCAGCACATCTTGGTACATTTAAGGTTGGAAAGGATGAAGAGACAAAACTCCCTTGTTCTACCCCTTCAATTAGCACAATTACATTTGCATTTTCAGTTTCTTCAAGAAATAGATTTGACTTTAAGTTACCCGATTACAGCTCAGCTACAAAGGTTTTCCATTTATCTGTCTTAAGTAACTGTCCCCAGGAATTTTTTGGCGGTACTTGTACATCTTTGCTAGTATCGGCTGGCTTAAGTCTGATTCTTAGGTGTTGTGAATCAGCCACCTTTCTTTTGGATAATTCTTCTCTCACCCAAGAGGGAAAATGTATAATATCAGTTTCTTGTTGCGGGTTACGAGGGGTAATATATGCAACTTCTACCCAAAAAGGAGCGCCGTCATCAGGTTGCAAGAAAATATCAGGAACTGCTTCTTGCTCTCCCTCAGGCTGAATTAGAGATGAAACTTCTGAGTTTGCTACATCTCGACTATGATGCCTTGAAATAACCGCAGAAGCTGTTGCCTGTAGCACGATGAGTTCCCATAAGTGAGATTTCGTCTGTTCATGTTCACTTCTAAGACGCCATCGAAGTTTATGTAATTTTGCGCCGAGCCACCTCTCACACTGAGACAGTAAATATTCTGCTTGAGATTCGCTAATCACTCGTTCAAATATGTGGGTTTCTAGAGTTAGATGAGAGTCAAGAACCTATATTCTAGCAAATCCGCCTTGTGACACATCGGGTAAGGGTACAATACGAAAACCTCTACTGAGTCAAAGACTGAACACTTTCCCCCCAAAACCCCTCTTACGCTAAGGATAGACAAGCAAAAACGTACAGGAGATTACTCCAATGACTCAGCAAGTAGCAAAACTCCTCTTGCATAGAACTCGGTAAAATTTCCAGTCCACTGAAGTGGACTTAAGCTATTAGCCCGGAGTTTAAACTCCGGGCGGAATTTTATCAAACCATTGAAGGATGCTCACCCTGCCTATCCAACCAACTCACCAAATCTTCCACTCCAGAAAAATCCAACAACGCCTCTGCCAATGCCTCCACTTGCTCCAGCGATAGCGCTTCAATTTGAGCTTGGAGTTCTGGACTTATTACCCCAACTCGACGATTGAGCAAACGGAGAACCAGCGCTACTCCCTCTCGTTGCCTTCCTTCCTCCAACGCTTCCTGATAGACTCGTGTCTGCTTCAACTCACTCAATCCAAACATTGCTGCAATCTCCTGCCGACTCAACTGCGGAAATTTATAGACCACGATCGTTCCAAAGCCATACTTGATATAAAACCCCAAAGCCTGGAGATTCGTATTGGCGATCGCACTTCTTTTGATAACCACTATCCACTAAATACCCCTTGGCTTTTTCTTTCTGCTTCGCTACTGTTATGCTTCCCTTGACTCGATGTCATTTCGGCTCAAATTGTCAAGTTTTGATAATTTAAACCATTCTTTCCCTCAGAACAGTTTAAATTTTTAAATCAAAGTCTCGTCTCAACAAAACGTCATAATTGCTCGTTTTTTACCTCTTTTTGGGAAAAAGCTACGAAATTTCAGGGGTTACAGCGATTGTGAGGGGACTGTGCGGTTTTCAGGTATACTATCTATGGTGGGTTTTTTGTAGGCAAAAATAATCTAGGCACAGATAAACCCCTTGAATCTTCGTAAAAACTTTGTATAATACATGATTCTTGCCTCACGCCCAATATCCCCTTGGACGCATGTATTTTGTTAAAGTTACAAGAAGAATTATGACTAAGTATTGACAAAGACACAGAGGACACAGAAGGGATGACGCAGACAGAACCCTGAATAGTGGGGGACACAGATTGACACAGACAACTAAATATTTTCCCCAAGAATTGAATCATCTTTTCATCCTTTGCATAGAGAATTAACGCCTTCATGTATTTCTAACTTTTCACGGGAAGTCTATAAACCTGAGTCGGGGCGGGTTTAGTCACATTCTGGTGACACCTAAAAGATAGTAGTGAAACCCGCCCCTACACAATCTACAAATCTCCCAATCTCTCACTCAAAACTTACCTCCCTTCGTTGCGCCACATACCCTGAAAACTAAGCCATGTATTTGAATTCCTGGTCGTCTGTGTATGAGAATAATAATTAAAATTAAACTGGGAAGGTAAGCGTTACTCACCCCCTATATAGCACTACGCAATAAGGTTAGGACAAATGAAGAAAAATTCAAATCGCTCAATCCCTTGTAAGGTAAGCTTTTGTCTTCACTATTGCCTATTGCCTATTGCCTATTCCCTGGCGCGTAGCGCTATATGTAGTTTCAGATTGGGTCTAAACTCCAGTCCAAAACGGCTGACTGGAGCGTGTCCTTCATACTCAGATGCTGTAGCCATTGATGAACAAGCTCAACAGCAAGTGTAACGCCTAATCAGTCCCATGGGGGAGGCACAGGATACCACAACCTCTACTGAGTCAATTACTGAGTCAAAGGGTGAGTCAAAGACTGAACAGTTTCCCCTCAAAACCGCCCTTATGCTGAGGATAGACAGACAAAAGTGTTAAACCGCCTTGAATTGAAACCCAAGGCACCCAAGCTCAAGTCAGAATCGAGTTGACTAGATAAAAATTATAGTCCATTTTAATGGACTTAAGCTTTTAGCCAAGAACTTGAGGTCTTGGCGGGTGTCGGGGCTTACTGAAAAAAGGAGAACCATCATGCTAAATCCATCCACCCATTTGTTGATTATTGAAGACGACAAGGGGCGCAAAGAATATACTTTGGAAGAATCAGTCTATTCCCTAGGTAGAGATCCACAATGCGATATCCGCATCCACTCAATGTTTATATCTCGCCATCATGCCACATTAATTCGACAAATTAGAGACGATGGCAGTTGTGTTTATAAAGTTGTTGATGGTAATGTCCAAGGTAAGCAAAGTGCTAATGGACTATTAGTTAATAGCAAAAAATGTCAAGTCCATGATCTTGAAGATGAAGATGAGGTTGTTTTTGGTCCCAATGTCAGTGCGAAATACTACCTACTTAAAAAATCAGGTCAATGGAAAATGAAATATAAGACCAAGAAGACTAAATCAACCGTTCTACCCAAACCTCCCCAATTTGGTGGTTTATACGTTCAATCTGAAACAGGAAACCCGCTAGTCTTTCCCCTGAAGCATACTGATGTACAAGCCAAGGTGACGGGAAATGTCTCACGGGTAGAAGTAACACAAACCTTTGAGAATCCTTTTTCCACTCCCCTAGAAGCTACCTATATCTTCCCCTTACCCGATGAAGCGGCTGTCGATGATATGGAGATTCGCATCGGCGATCGCACAATCAAAGGCAACATCAAAAAACGCCAAGAAGCGGTAGCTATTTACGAACAAGCCAAAAAGCAAGGACGCACCGCCGGATTACTAGAACAGGAACGGGCTAACATTTTTACTCAATCCCTAGCTAACATCCAACCCGGTGAGCAAATTGATGTGATAATTCGCTATACCGATAGTCTAAAATTTGTTGGGGGAAGTTACGAGTTTATCTTTCCCATGGTCGTGGGACCTCGTTATATTCCCGGAACCACGATTGATGAAAATACGGTAGGTGGGGGTTCAGCACCTGCACCAATGACACTGAATAAAGATACCGATTTAGTGCCAGATGCGTCCCGCTTAAATGCGCCAATTCTACCTCCCGGAACTCGTTCGGGACATGATATTAATGTAACCGTAGATATTGAGGCTGGGGTTGAGATTAAAGACGTGCATTCTCCCTCACACCAGATTCAAATTGAGCGTCAAGAACAGCGGATGGGAGTCACGCTATCTCAACGAGACACAATTCCCAATAAAGACCTAATTTTACGCTATCAAGTCGCAGGCGATCGCACGCAAACCACAGTCCTCTCTCAAACCGATACTCGTGGCGGACATTTTGCGGTTTATTTGATTCCAGCGATTGAGTATAACCCCGATCAGTTGGTTCCCAAAGATGTAGTGTTTTTGATTGACACATCAGGTTCTCAAAGTGGTGAACCCTTAACCAAATGTCAAGAATTAATGCGCCGCTTTATCAACGGACTCAATCCCCACGATACGTTCACTATTATCGATTTCTCAGATACCACCCGCCAACTTTCACCCGTTCCCTTGGCGAATACAGAAAAAAACCGCAACAGCGCCATGAAGTATATCAATCAGTTAAACGCCAGTGGCGGAACCCAACTGATGCGGGGGATTCAGGCGGTGCTAAATTTTCCAGAGGTTGATCCGGGACGATTACGGAGTATTGTACTGCTAACCGACGGCTATATTGGCAACGAAAATCAAATTCTGGCAGAAGTCCAACGCCATTTAAAATTAGGAAATCGCTTGCACAGTTTTGGTGCAGGAAGTTCGGTTAATCGTTTTATCCTAAATCGAATTGCTGAAATTGGACGGGGAATTTCCCGGATTGTCCGCTACGATGAGCCGACTGAAGAAGTCGCTGAACAGTTCTTCGGGCAAATTAATAATCCAGTGCTGACCAATATTCAATTGTACTGGCAAGGCGAGGGTGAACCTCCCATCATTTATCCGGCGACTCCACCCGATTTATTTGCTGAACAGCCATTAGTTCTATTTGGATGCAAAAAAGATGCTATACCGGGAAGGCTAGAAGTAACAGGAACGATTGCTGGAGGACAGCAGTATCAGCAGAGTTTTGAGCTTAACTTTGAGGAGACGGGAAATCCTGCGATTGCCCAACTTTGGGGTCGTAACCGGATTAAAGACTTGATGAATCAAATGGTGAAGGGAGAGACAAAGGTTGGCGTAGAGACTATCACGGATACGGCTTTAACTTATCAACTCTTGTCTCAATATACTGCTTTTATTGCTGTCAGTGATGAAGTGCGCGTCAATCCCAATAATCATTCTGTTTCTGTACAAGTTCCCGTGGAAATGCCGGAAGGGATTAGTTATCAGGGAATTTTTGGAGATGTAGAAGTAGAAGCGACCTATGAGTTTGAGCAGATTCCTTCAGGACCGCTGGATGAGTTTGATATCACCCTGATCAGTCCCAATATGATGGAACTCGATGAGGAATGGAGTCCTACCCCTGAGCCAGCGCCATCGAGAACTCCAAAGATGAAATCGACGGCAAAAGCTCCGCTTCCGACAGCTCCGTCTACTCCGAATCGCCTACACATTGTTAGTGCATCTGGATTAAACGAAGATGCGATCGCGCGTTTGACTCAACGCCTACAATCGATCCAGTTATCCCCAAATGTTAACGGGTTTCTCGTCTTCGAGTTCTACATTAGCAAACGTCTTGTACAACAGCTAACGATTAACGAGAAAGCCTCATCGGTAAAGGATCAGACGGTAATAGAAGCAATTCGGCGATCGCTTCTGACTTGGCATTCCCCTCAAGCAACTGTCGATAACGTTTGCCTAGTAATAGGGATTCAGCCATAAAGATTTGCCCTCCTCTCCCCCAGCTCCCTCTGCTTCCCCTGCTCCCCCAGCTTCCCCAGCTTCCCCTGCTCTCTAACCCCACCATCAGCAGACCCTAAGTAAACTGTTGAGCATAGAATCGCGCATAACGTCCCCCTCGCTCTAACAATTCGGCATGGGTTCCTGACTCGATAATCTGTCCCTGTTCCATCACCAAAATTCGGTCAGCGCGGCGCACCGTGGTGAGGCGATGCGCGATGATAAAGACGGTGCGCTCTTTCATAATCCGGTCTAAGGCTTCTTGAACTAAGGCTTCTGATTCTGAATCCAAGGCGGAGGTGGCTTCATCTAAGATAAGAATACTGGGATTCAGAAGAACCGCCCGCGCGATCGCAAGTCGTTGTCGTTGTCCCCCAGATAGGTTAATCCCCCGTTCTCCCACCCAGGTGTGATACCCTTGGGAGAATTGGATAATAAATTGGTGGGCATTGGCGATTTTGGCGGCGTCTTGAACAGCGTCTAGGTCAAAGTCTTTTTGACCAAAGGCAATATTTTGAGCAATTGTGCCAGAAAATAGGGTGGTTTCCTGGGGAACAATGCCTATCTGTCGCCGTAGGCTTTTTAGGGTAACGTTTCGAATATTAATCCCATCGATGAGGATTTCTCCGGCTTGCGGATCATAGAAACGGGGGAGTAAATTAACTAATGTGGTTTTACCCGCACCCGATGCGCCAACCAGTGCGATCGCATCTCCTGGCTGAACCAGAAAACTTAAGTCTTTTAGCACCCAAGGCGTTTTACCTGTAGAGACGTGCCATGGCACGTCTTGCCATGGCGCGTCTTGATCTTTGGCGATTGATGATAACGTTTCCTCAAAACCCGCCCTTTCTAAGTTCTCTTGGGCTTGAGTGTAGGCAAAGCTAATCTGACGATATTCGACTTTACCCGTAACCGGGGGTAGAGTCATCGCCCCCTCTTTTTCGATCACCGTTGGCACAATCGCAAACAGTTCAAAGATGCGATCAACCGATGCCTCACCTTGCTTAAATTCGTTATAGTTACTGGTAACGATCGCGATTGGATCAATGAGCATGGCAACCGCCGCCCCGTAGCTGACAAATTCACTCCCCGTTAAGTTACCTTGGGCAATTTGCCATCCCCCCAGTAAAAAGACTAATAACAAACACATCGCCTCCAGAAACCCCACCACCGGAAACTGAATCGCCTTTAACCGTTCCGCCGCATACTTAGCTTTCCGATTGTGTTCTGCCTCTTGACTAAATCGCTCTAATGTGTAGTCTTCAGCCGCAAACGCTTGGACTAACCGAATCCCACTAAAGACTTCAATCAGCAACGCCGATAAATCCGACACCCGATTTTGACTCCGCCGGGAAAATTGGCGCATCCGTTCGCCAAACCAGCCAATTAATAGACCCATCAGTGGGGCAATGAGTATAATACCCAGGGTAAGTTGCCAATTCAGGTAAACCACATAAGCGAAGACCGCAATCAACTGTAAGACACTGGGGAGAAACTGGTGAAAGAACTTGTTCACCACCTCACCAATGCGGTCAATGTCCTCAGTGAGTCGATAGGATAAGTCCCCGGTTCTGGTGGTTTCAAAGTAGTCCAGACTCAGGGTTTGCAGGTGGGCGTAGACATTTTTCCGCAAATCCAGTGTAATCGACAAAGCCGCCTTTGCCATGAGGGTATCTTGCCCATACTGTGCCAGCTTCTGACCCAAGAAAATTAAAGCAGCAATTCCGGCAACTTGTGCGATCGCGCCCACATTTCCTTGTCCCACATAAGCCGCAATCCGCCCCGCTAGCCAAGCTAGGAGGGGCCACACGGCGACAAATCCCACAGTACAAGCTAAGGCTTGCCCAATGGTAACTCCTTGAGGGCGAAGATAAGGCAACAGTTGCCAGTAATGAGAACGGGTTTTCAATGTATAATCACCCAAATCCAATTTTCCTCTGTCTCACGCTATCAGCTTTCATCGTTTCTACCAAGACTTTCCTGTCACCGCAGAAGTTTCTAAGTAGGTGTAACGTTTTCTCTTGTCCGACTACTTATATGATGTCCGGCTTTCTCACCCCTAATAAAAATGTAGGGATCTGGTAACCAAGCCTCTACTCCCCATCACTGTAATTATGGGTATTCAACCGGACATGATATTACTTACCTATTACCAGAAACGCGATACCATAAGAAGACAGAATTTTACAGATGGAGGAGTTGGATTATGTCAACAGAGACAACTCAAACTCAAAGTTCCCCAACACCTCCCGTGGTGGATTGGGAACCCCAAATGCCACCCACTGATTTAATTTTTGATGATGGAGAACCCTTGGAAAGTAACCGCCACCGCATTGCCATGAATCTATTGATTCAGTTAACCCACCAAGTCTTGGCACAGCGCGAGGATTATTTTGTGGGTGGCAATATGTTCATTTATTATAGTCGCACCCAGGCACGCAATCGGGACTTTCGAGGACCGGATTTTTTTGTGGTATTGAATGTGGATGGAAGCCGTTCTCGCCAAGGTTGGGTAGTCTGGGATGAAGAAGGGCGTTACCCGGATGTGATTATTGAACTGATGTCGGCGTCTACAGCCAATGCGGATATTGGGGCAAAAAAGGATATTTACGAAGGAACCTTTAGAACACCCGATTATTTCGTCTTTGACCCGTTTAATCCCGACTCTTTACAAGGATGGCGGTTGGATGCAAATTTCCGTTATCAACCGTTGGTTCCGAATGAGTCAGGATGGTTATGGTGCGAAACCTTAGGCTTATGGTTAGGAATTTGGCAAGGAACAATAAGCCGAGAAACAGCACCGTGGTTACGATTTTATGACTCAGAAGGGAATTTAGTTTTATTACCCGAAGAAGCTGAACGTCAGCGGGCTGAATCTGAACGCCAACGCGCCGAAGCCGAACGTCAACGTGCCGAAACTGAACGCCAACGCGCCGAACGTTTAGCCGCACGATTGCGGGAGTTAGGAGAAGACCCAGATAATTAAGGGATATGGGGGAGAAAATCAGTGACCTCATGCTGATGGGCATCCCCTTGTAAAATGGAGATTTATCCTCAATGTCGATAGCCAATTAAAATCATGACACAGCAATTACAGCATCGCATCATCTGTTGGAGTTTAAGTTTAATTATCGCTAGTATTAGCTGCGTCTTTGGACTACCTGCAAGTGTAAATGCTCAGTCTATCTCAAAAACTCATCCAACTCAAATCGCTACAGTATCAGCCAGCGAAGCGTTTCGCAATGCATACAATCAGCGCTATACCTGGGATAAAAATTTTCCAGGTTATTCCGCAGAGGTTTCGATTACGCACCAGGGAGATATTGACCAAGGAATCGTTCGGGTTCAACCGGATTTAAGTGTGGATGTCATTAATGTTGAACCGGAAGATTTACGTGATTTGGTCGCCAATACGGTTAAGATGGAAATCATTCACCGTCGCCAGATACCATTTGAACAGTTGCATGGAAACAATGACTTTGAGTTAAAGGGGAAAGACGAGTATGGCGCGTTAAAAATTAATGAGATGGGTGATAATTCATACTATAAGGTTAAAGGAGATGTAATCACTCAAGTAAATCGTAGCTTTGGAGATGTAGCCGTAACCGTTGACACCCTAGGTACGACTAAAACGCCAGAGGGGTATTTAGTCAGTCACTTTAAAACTACGTTTCGCGATGCCCAAACCGATGAAGTTCTGGAAAAAGAAGATGTGCGAGATTTTCATGAAAAGGTGGGCAACTACTATTTGTTAACGAACCGGACGATTCGATATGCAAAGGAGGAAAATCCGGAAGAAAAACCTGTGGCAGATACAAGGATTCGGTTTAATGATATTCAGCCGTTGTAACTAGAAAAAAATGATTGAGTGGGATCGAGTCGCCGAGTTGTATGATATCTATGTCCATAGTGATATTGATATTTCCTTCTTTATTCGAGAAACCTGTAACGTATCAGGTCAAATCCTCGAATTGATGGCGGGAACGGGTCGCGTCTCGATTCCTTTATTAGAGGCTGGCGTTTCCCTGGTTTGTGTGGATGCTTCAGCGCAAATACTAGCTGTTCTGCAAAAGAAGCTGGTACAAAAGGGGTTGTCTGCTAGGATTCAGCGGGCTGATGTGCGAGAGTTGAATCTGCAAGAGTGTTTTGATTTAGCGATTATTCCGTTCAATTCATTTTCGGAACTGTTGTCAAAGAAAGACCAAGAGAGTACACTCCAATCAATTCACAACCATTTGCGTGAAGGTGGGCGACTTATCTGTACTTTACATAATCCTAATGTCCGGTTAAAATTGGTCGATGGTTCTCTGCGTTTAGAGGGAACGTACAGTCTGGAAAAGCAACAACTCCTGTTCTGGGGACTGGAAAAACAGCAATCGAATCACTGCATTGTTGATCGCACTCAGTTCTACGAAATCTATGATCACCATGGGTTTTTGCAATCTAAGCGCCTCCTGAATATGCAGTTTTGCCTGATCCAAAAGCAAGACTTTGAGGAAATGGCGCAGAAAGCGGGTTACAAAATAGTGGCTGTGTATGGTGATTATTCCTATTCAGAATTCAACAGTGAAACCAGTCCTTCTATGATTTTTATTTTGCAGAAAGGTTGTCACTCTAATTCTTAGACAAACGACCTAAGGCTTCATCGGCTAATTGGGCAATCCAAATATTTGGTACGGCTTGAGGTCTATTTTCTAGAACTAGGGATAAGGCTTCCTCCTCTTGACCCGCCCCCAAGAGGATGGCATAAATTGTTAAAGCGATCGCGGCTGATCGGCTGATCCCAGCTTGGCAATGGATGAGAACATCTCCGCCTTCCTGAGAAATTATCGGTACGAAGTCAATGACTTGACGAATATGCTCAGATGTAGCTAAAACATAGTCGGGTTCATGATGATTTAAAGCCACAATATCATCAAACTCTAACCGCAGTCGGTGAGGAACTTGGGTGTAACCGGCGGGAGGGGTACTACCGGGTTCGCCAATCGAGATGATATGCGCGATCGCGTCTCCTGTCTCGGAAGCTAAGAGTTGGCTGGCTTCGGAATAAGACGCAATCCATATCTTCGGTAGATTGTTTGCTAGAAATTCAGTCACAATTGTTACTACTTTAAGTTAGATTTTGTCCTAATTTTTCCATGAAACTCTCCCAACGGTTTACCGACGCCTTAACCTTTGCTACTGAACTGCACGCCAACCAAACCCGGAAAGGGAATGGCGTTCCCTACATCGCCCACCTGTTAGCCGTTTCTAGTATTGCCTTAGAATATGGGGCAAATGAAGAGGAAGCGATCGCGGCGCTTCTCCATGATGCCATTGAAGACCAAGGTGGTGCAGCAACCCGTGAGGAAATTCGCCGCCGCTTTGGGGATACTATCACGGAGATTGTCGATGGGTGTACCGACGCTGACACCACACCTAAACCCCCTTGGCGTCAGCGCAAAGCGGCTTATATTGCCCATATTCCCACAGCCTCGGCTTCGGTGCGTTTAGTGTCTGCTGCTGATAAGCTGCATAATGCTTGGTCAATTCTTAAAGATTATCGCATTTTAGGAGATAATTTATGGCAACGCTTTCATGGGGGTAAAGACGGTACACTTTGGTATTACCGTTCCTTAATTGAAGCCTTTCGCACCCAGGAATCTACGCCAATCATTGACGAATTGGATCGGGTGGTGAGTGAATTAGAATTATTAGCAGGTGTAGCTGACAAGAATTCTGAGTGTTGATTTCTGTAGGGGCGGGTTTTATCGGTATCGTAGGTTGTCACCCGGATGTAACTAAACCCGCCCTAACTCAGTCAAAGGTATACCCCAATCCCAAGTACTGCGATCGCGTAGAACCTTTAGCCCCATTCACCCCGTCATCGTGCTATGAAACCCATACTTATAACCACGGCTGCTATTTTCACCGCCATTACTCTGAATACCAGCGCCTTGGCGGAAAATCTGCAAAATATCCAAAAGGTACTCTCCACCAAAACCTGTCCCGGATGCGATCTCGCCGATGCAGGTTTAGTCATGGCAGAATTAGTCGGGGCAAACTTGAGTGGGGCAGATTTGAGTCGCGCTAATCTGAGTCGGGCAAATTTGACGGGGGCGGATCTCACTGGGGCAAATCTCAGTGGCGCGTCTCTCAATGGTGCGAACTTAACGGGGGCGAATCTTAGTGGCGCTATTTTAGTGGGAACGGATCTCAGAGATGCGTATCTGGTGAATGCACAACTGTTTGGTACGGATCTCAGTAGCGCTTATATTCAAGGAACAATTGGTCTTCCTGAGTATGCCGGAACCGCTGAAGATTTTTATGCTTGGGGTGTGATTGAAGCTGAACGGGGAAACTATCAAGCGGCTATTGAACATTATAATCAAGCCCTGAATCTAAAAGCAGATTTTGCTCCCGCCTATTTAGCCCGGGGAATTGCCCAATTTCGCTTAAGTAATCACGGCGGTGCAATCCGAGATGCTGAAGTGGCGAGTCAGCTGTTTACGACTCAAGAAAACCCGGTGGGTTTCCAAGCCTCACAGAATCTGATCGCTATGGTGGAAATTGCCCAAAATCCTCCGGAAGTTCGTTCTCGCCCTTCGTTTGGGAATGCGCTTGTGGGGATTGGTTCACTACTTTTACGGTTTTTATCGCCGTTTTGATTGATGAGGGTTTTATGGATGATAATTTTGTTTTTTTAACGCAGAGGTACGCAGAGGTTTACGCAGAGGGACGCAGAGGGGGTTTGCCGGATTGGGAGGGTATTTTATTGGGTTCGGAAACAACGGTGAATAGTGTCGTTTTCGATAGTTGAAAGGATTTCCTTTGATAAGCTATGACTAAAATGCCATCTAAGCGTGAAAGTGAGCAAATGTTGAAGTGGCTGAATAAAAATCGGCACACTTTGTTGGATTTATATCGGAATCAATATGTGGCTTATAATGACCATCGTGTCATTGCTCATAGTGAAAGTTTGCGAGACGTTTTGGACATAGCTACGGCATCAGGCGAGACGTTTGCTATTTATTTAGTGCCACGCAGCACGGCTTCTATCCAGATTTTACCAATTCGCTTTCGCACAGTGGCTCGCCATGACTGGTTGCCGAATTATCATGTCAGGCTTAAGCATAAGGATTTGGAGGTTTCTACTACAATGTTAGTGGACTCTGGGGCGGAAATTAGTTTAATTTCTTTAAAGGTAGGTCAAGATTTAGGCTACAGTTTAGCGGATGCTGAATCAACGTTATTAGCGGAGACGATTGGGGGAACGGTTGAGTATGTTCTGCGTAATGTGGAAATGACGATTGATGGACACAGTTTTATCGCTCCTGTCGCTTGGTTACAAAGCGTTACAGGTGCAGAACAATTGCTCTTGGGGCGGGAAGTTGTTTTTGATCGGTTTAATATTGAGTTTAGACAGGCTGATGAGCAAATTCAGTTTACTTGGCGTGAAGAGTGATCGTAATGGATAATGCTAATATAGCAGTTCTCAAGCCTGTGAAATATACCAAGCGGTTTTAACGCTAAATCGAAATGATTGCTTTCGTAGTCTAGTATAGCACTACGGGGATACGTTAGGACATTTCTCTGTTGCCTATTGCCTATTGCCTGTTGCCTTTTCACCCAATTTTATTGTCCTAACCTCAATGCGTAGTGCTATAACTTGAAAACTGCTGTAATGGCTAAAGGAGCGATCGCTCAAGTGTCAATCAGCAGGAGGATGCCAACCACTGATTGTCCAGCGCCAACGCGCAGACACAATGATGGGGTTGTTCATTCGCAATGCCGTAATGGTGGCGCAACCTGTAGCAGTTAACCCTTCTACTCTGGTGCTGTCCAGACTCCAGGTAAAGTGGTCAGTCCACTTCTGAGTGCGTGGGTTGAAAAGTGGCACAGTTTCTCCAGTTAGCGGATCTTCGGCTTCTGTGGTGTCAGACTTAAATTCATTGCAGGTACGACAAGCAAGGCAGAGATTTTCAAAGGTTGTCGCTCCGCCTTTTGAGCAGGGCAAGATATGATCGTAGGTCATGGGAATGCCGCTATTGGTTTCACTGGTCAAACAGTAGCAGCAACGGTGGCGATCGCACGCTTCAATTTGAGCTTTTAGTCTTTCAGGGATATAGGTAGACACAAGAAATTAGGGCAAAGGTACATGATGTCCGCGCCAGCGCAGTAGTGCAGCTGCCTGTGCTTTCCGCAGCATGAAGCAGTCTGCCTCGGTTCGTAGTGCTGTTAGTTCCGTTCGTTCGGCATCCGTCAGTGTACCCTCTTGATTGCGATCGAGTAGGATATTGTACCGCTCCATATCGGCTACAGTCTTTCGACTTTGAGCAATTTTCCATAATGCCTCATCTTCCATTCTGTCCAAAGCAGCTAGGTCAACCTGAAACTCATCGGGTACATTATTCCAATCAGGGGGACTGCCCACTTTCAGTGCGTGGAGCATGACATCCTCTAGAGGGCGGTTAGTAGCGTGGGCAGTATGGACAAGCCGTTGGTAGAGTGGCTCTGGGATTTGCAGGGTAATGGTTTGGGTCATAGGATTCAAGTTTCCTCTCACTCGAATTCTAACGGATAGCTATTTGTTTGCCTTGCTAGATGACAAAATCAGATAAAGTCGGCGTTTTCTGGAAAGAAAAACAGCTACATTAACAAACTTTTGATCGATGAGGGTTTTATCACCTTACCAATGCAGGTTAGGACATTCTTACACTTCCCTATTGCCGTTTTTATTGGACAATGATAATATAGCATTTCTCAAACCGATTATGTTTACCCGAATGTAGGGGTGTAAGGCTTACTTACTGATGTATCACTTTCTGTTTTATCCAGAATTCATAATTTATAATAATGAACATTAAAGAGTTAGAAACGCAGTTGCTTGCTCTAAAGCCAACTGAAAAAGCTCAAGCTATTCACCTCCTCACCCAAAGTTTCAATAACAATTGGAAGGGAATTGAAAAAAACCCTGGTGTCTGTGGGGGAACAGCCTGCATTGCCAATACTCGCATTCCGGTTTGGGTGTTAGCCGATGCTCGCCGTTTAGGGATTAGTGAAGCTCAACTTCTACAAGATTATCCCACGTTATCGGCTGCTGATTTAGTGAATGCATGGATTTATGCTGAAGTCTATGCTGATGAGATTGAACTCGTTATTCGACAGAACGAAGAAGATTGATTAATGGCACGTCTTTAAGCCATTTATAGCGCTTCGCGCTGGTCTAGTTACACTTTGTGTGTACGAACATCTCATCTGGACTCAGCTTCAGGTACGGGAGTTGTAAATACACGCCTAGCGATTTGCTATATCTGGAAGACTCCTTAAGGGGAAAAGTGATTCGAGTAAATCGTCCAGCTCAATAATTTTAAGCGTTACATCAGTAAACTTAACTGTGAACCTTGCTCGGTTTTTTGCACTTCAATTCGTGTCTGAAAGGCTTCCTTAAATTGGGGCATGTGGGTTACGGTTAAGATACAGGCAAAGTCGGATGCGATCGCGTTAATTGCCGCAATCAATCGTTCGCACCCTTCGGCGTCTTGCGTACCAAAGCCTTCATCGACAATCAGCATTTGCAAGGAGGTTCCCGCCCGCTGCGCTAAGAGTCGGGCTAAGGCGAGGCGAATGGCAAAGTTAATCCGGAAGGCTTCACCGCCAGAATAGGTTTCATAAGGGCGGGTTCCGCTAGCGTCGGCGATTAAAATATCCAGGGTGTCGATGAGTTTACTTTTTCGCTTGGATGCCCGTTTTCCGGCTTTTTGGGTGACAATTTGGACGTGTAACTGATTTCCGGTGAGTCGGGATAAAATTTGATTGGTTTCTGCCTCTAATTGCGGTAAAATGTTCTCAATCATCAGCGTTTGAATCCCGTTTTTGCCAAAGGCTTTGGCGAGTTCCTGATGCACTCGATATTGCCGTTTTAGGGTTTTAACTTGTTCCTCTTGTTCTTGATATTGAGTTTTCAGGGTATCCAGTTGAGTTAAGCGCTGTTGTAAACGCCCAATTTGGGATAGGTGTTCGTCGAGTTGTCGGCGTCGCTGAAGGATGCGCTGTTCCAAGCTTTGGATGTCGCGGCTGGTGTCGGGATACTGTTCCAATTGCTTGACAATTTCGGCAAGTTGTGAATTGAGAGTTTCGCGATCGCCTTGTCGTTGGGCGAGGGTTTGAGTCAGGCTGTCTAATCGTTGACAGAGTTGGGGATAATGTTCTTGGGCTTTGGTTAATTCTTGATGACGCAGTTGCCAAGATTGGGCGTGTCGCAGGGAGGTGCGGAGTTGGTTGTGGGTGTCTAAGTTGTAGCCAATTTCGCTAATTTGTGACTCGATCACGTCGAGTTGCTGTTTGAGGGGAGAGGTGGTTTGTAACTCCTCTAGGGATTGGTTTAGCTGATCGAGTTGGGCTTGCAGTTGGGGTTTTTGTTCCTGAATTTTCTCTAAGCGTCGCTGGGCGTCTTCGAGTTTGGCTTGGCGGATTTCCGCCCATCGCCACCGATCGACTTCTCCGCGTGCGAGGGCGTGGGTTTGTTCGTTGTAGTTTAGTTGTTGCAGTTGGCTATCCAGGGTTTGGAGTTGGGTTTGGATATCTAGGGCGTAGGTTCCTTCACTTAGCGATCGCTCCAGTTGTTTCTTTTCTTCGGAGATGTCGTAGAGGCGATCATACACTTCATCGGTGGCTTCGAGTCGGGCTTCGAGTTGTCCCCGTTGTTCGAGTAATTGTTCAAACGGTGCCAATTCTTGGGAGAGTTGGGCGTATTCTTGACGTAAGACTTGCAGTTCCCGTTCACAAACCGCTAGCTGTTCTCGCACCACCCAAAATTGATCTTGAATTTCCTGTTGTTCTGTGCTAGTTTTCTGGATAACGTGCTGAGAATGGGCTTCATCTAAGGGGCGATCGCACAGGGGACATACGGCGTCCTGAACCTGTAGCATTTGGATTTTCTGGGTGAGTTCGGCGATTTGCTTTTCATAACGGCGCTGGCTTTCTTGCAGTCGTTCCTGGAAGCTGCGGCGTTCGAGTCCTTTTTCTTGGACGCGCTGTTGATAGACTTTCTTTTTTTCTAAGGTACTGATTTCGGCGACGACTTGCAGAACCGTTTGTCGCAGTTGGGGGGTAGTGGCGATTTGGTGCGAGAGTTGATCTTCTGAGGCGTTGAGTTCATCTAAACGGGCGCTGAGGCGGGCGTGGTTGCGATCCAGTTCACTTTGCAAGGCGGCGCGACGTTGTAGGATAGGGGAGACATCGAGTTGAAGTTGATCCAGGTGGTTGAGGCGGGTACGGGCGGCTTTGAGTTTTTCCACGGCTTCCGCTACGTCTCCAGAACGGGTAAGCATCTGTTGAATTTCTTGTTCTTGGGGGCGCAGGGCGTCGAGTTGGGCTTGGGTTTGGCGAATTTGTAGATTCAATTCCTGAATCTGTTGGTTGAGTTGCTGCTGGTGCTGCTGTTTTTGGCGGTGGGCGTTTTGATCGGCGTGGAATTTTTGGCTGAGACTTTCTTCTCGCTGTTGCAGAGTGAGATAATCGGCATAACCCGTGTTAATTTGATCCTGTTGGTCGAGAATCGTGGCTAATTGCTGCTTTTGGCTTTCGGTGGTGGTGATATCCTGGTGTAGGCGATCGCACTCTTGGGTAAGATTTTGGTATTGCTGGCGGACAAAGGTGAGTTGTTGTTCCCAGGTGTGGCGTTGGTGTTTTAAAGATTGCAGGTGGTGCAGTTGGCTTTGGTCGGTGTCCTGGTCTTGGCGCAGTTGAGATAAGGTGGTTTGAGTGGCGTCTTGTTGGTGTGCGATCGCCTCTCGTTCTTCCAGTTGCTGCCCAATCGCTTGTAAACTGGAGTCCAGTTGTTCGGCTTGACCTTTAAATTGGCGGGATAAATCCTTGGCTTGATCGGCTAAGGTTTCATATTGATCCAGTTTCAATAAATCGGCTAAGATTTGTTTACGTTCCGAGGGACGCCGTAGCATAAATTCATCCGCCCGCCCCTGACGCAAATAAGCGGAGTTGATAAAGGTATCGTAATCCAGCTTAATATGATGCAGGATGAGCTGTTGAGTTGCCCGTAATCCTTTTTCAGTTAAAGAACGAAATCCATCTGGGGTTTCAATTTGAAATTCTAGGGAACTGCTTTGTCCCCGTTGCTTGCTGCGAATCACCCGATGGGTTTGTTGGTTATTATGGAAGATGAAATCTACCCGCACATTTTTCGCCCCGGAATGGATTAAATCATCTTCCGACGCGGCACGGCATTGTCCCCAAATCGCCCAGGTAATCGCTTCTAGGAGAGACGATTTGCCCGCACCATTGGCGCCACAGATACAAGCCGTATGCAGTCCGCGAAAGTCCAGGGTCGTTTCGCGGTAGCTTAAGAAATTTTTCAGGGTCAGTTTCAGGGGAATCATGCAGGCTGGAATGCCATTGAGACTAGGGATTTAATCAAGTTGTCAGTACATCCGCACTGTTCCATAGTGTATCGACCCTGAGATGCGGATTCTAGCCTTTTTCTCGACAAATTCACAATATTTAATATAATGGAGGTTTAGGATAGATCGATAATATCAATCAAGTATAGGTTTTCCTACCTGGCTCAAAGTGTAGCGTTAGTCACAACTCAATCATTAAGCTTGTGGAAAGAAAAAAATTTTCGACAAGAAAGTGATGAGTATAGGGTAAAATATATACAACACACAATAGCCAGAGTCAAGATCATCAGCAGATCAGCCTAAACACTCCTACTAGCTACCTACCGCAACGGTTTGGGTTATCCACTACACCAGGAAACATGACAACACCAGCAGTTAGGAGACTCAGCATTTACTGTTTTTCAAGTGAGCCAGATGAAACCAGCCATACGCCGAATAAGTCAATCACTGGCAGCCCTTTATAGTCTAACAGGGCTTCTGGGCTTTGCTAAGCTTGCCCAAGCCGAGGTTACTCCAGATAATACAGCGGGTAGCACAACGACTTTTAACGAACAGAACGGAACTTATAACATTGACGGTGGTGTTGAAGCTGGCAATAATCTGATTCACAGCTTTGAGCAGTTTAGTATTGGCGCAGAGCAAACGGCTAAATTTAATGTCAATAATACAAATATTCAAAACATTCTGAGTCGGATTACGGGTGGTAGTCCCTCTGAAATCAACGGAATCATCAAAGTCGCGGAAGGAAGCAGTGCCAATCTCTTTTTGATGAATCCGGCTGGTATTGTGTTTGGAGCTGGTGCAAGTCTGGATGTGCCAGGTTCCTTTACTGCCACAACCGCCACGTCAATTGGTTTAGACAATGACCAGTGGTTTAATGCGACAGGGCAGATTGATGCAAGTCAGCTAACAGGAAATCCTAACAATTCTTTTGCCTTTAATACGTCTGAACCCGGAGGAATCGTTAGCTCTGCTAACCTAACAGTTGATAGTGGGAACTTAGCCTTAATCGGTGGCACTGTTGTCAGTGAAGGCACGCTCTCAGCACCAGATGGTCAAGTGACTATCGCCACAGTACCCGGTAATACGGTAGTGCGCCTCAGCCAACCGGGAATGGTGCTAAATTTAGAGTTTGAACCTGTAGACTCAGTAAGTGGTAATCCAGGCAGTTGGGATGGTAATGTAGCTTCTTTGCCTCAACTGCTGACAGGAGGAGGGATTGATCATGCCACTCAAGCGATCGCGGACGCGGATGGTGAGCAGGTAATCTTATCAGGCTCAGGAATTACTGTAAATAATGGCGATGTTGTCGCAACTGGAAAGATCAGGGGGCAAGATGGAATTGGTATCAGCGGCAATCGTATTACCACAGGAGAACTAGATACCAGTGCCCAGGGTAACAATTTAGCAGGCGATATATCCTTACTCGCTATAGGCAATATTGAAACGGGTGATATCAGAACAGAAGACCGAGGTGGACCAGACGATGATAGCGTTTCTGTACAGATATCTTCCCGAGACGGTGATATAACTACCAAAAATATTTTTGGTAACAATAGCGGTCGAGGAAATGCTAGCACGTTTACATTAGAAGCACCACAGGGCGACATTTACATTGATGGAGCGATAAGGTTAAGAAACAACGGCAATGGTGAGGATGGTCAACTTAACTGGTTTGCCCAAAGTTTCCAACAAAAGCCGGGTGAAGTTATAGATCCATCCAGGGATGTAGTAACTGAGCTGAATAATACTTCTATATCTAATCCTTTAAATAGCGTTAGTTTTCCTCCTTTCAGCAACAGTTCTGGCGGTGACCAAACGGACAATTCTGGCGGTGAACAAACAGACAATTCTGGCGGTGACAACGGAGATGGTTTAGGTGATGACTTCGGTGATGTTGTCAGCGATTTGGTAGGTGAAGGTCAAGAAGATGACTTAGAAGATGACCAAGGTAATGGTTTAGAAGATGACCAAGGTGATGTTTTAGACGAGGGTGAACAGGACGTTGTTGGCGGCGGTCAAGATAACTTAGACGAGGGTGAACAGGACGTTGTTGGCGGCGGTCAAGATAACTTAGACGAGGGTCAAGGTCAAGGTGGTACTGACACGACGGCTAATTCTGATACAAATACCTCGGACAATAGCAGCGATACTCAAGCTGCCAATTCAGATACGGAAAACAGCAGCCAAACCTATAGCCGAACTTATAGTCGGCTTCCTAGTACCAACACTAATAATGATGACGAAGATGAAGAAAACTGCTCCGCAGATGACCCTAGCTGCGAAGAGGGGGATGTAGCGGAAAGTAACGCCGAGAGCAATAATTCTAATAGCGGGAATAATAACTCCCCTCCGACAACCTACAGCCGGACTCCGACTCAAGCTAGCGATACGCCTTCTACAGAGAACGCCAACACCGATACCTCTAATGATGATGGTGATGGCGGCGAAACCTATAGCCGTAACTCCGATACCACTGAAAATAGTGAGATCCCTGAAGACAATAGTGATACAGAGACGGTAGATAACAACACCGACAATACAGATCCGACGGAGACAGAGAACGCCAACACCGATACCTCTAATGATGATGGCGGCGAAACCTATAGCCGTAATCCTAATCCGGATACTCCTGACAATAGCGATACGGTGAATAACGGTGGCTCGAACCCCACCGACAGTGGCGATAATTCCGGTATCGCCAACGGTAATTCCAATACCCCTGAATCCTCTGGACAAGACACCACAGCCGCAAATAACGGTAATGGAACCCCCAGTGAGACATCCCAACAGCAGGCTTCAAACCAGGAAGAATCATCAACATCGTCAGAAACGGATAATGTTAGCGATCGCGTGGATCAACTTGAAGCTGCTTTTACCCAAGAATTCCAAACCTATCTCCAACAACAATTTGTCACCAGACAGCTAAATCTACAACAGATCAGCGAACAGACTCGCGACATTGAACAAGTCACTGGCTTGAAAACCGCTGTGATTTATGTCAGCTTTGTCCCTCAACCCATGAACTCAGAAGCTAATGCTTGTCAAGCAGAGTCTGCGCCAGCCGTGGATCGCCGATTTGGTTATACCCCCTCAGCATCAAGCAATTGCTCACCAGAAGACAATCAACAGCTAGAATTGGTACTGATTACTGCTAATGGTGAAGCCATTCAACGTCGAGTTCCTAATGCGATTCGGGCTGAGGTTTTAGCAGAGACTCAGAAGTTTCAGCGGACACTCAGCGATCGCCGTAACCTCGGATCGACGAACTATCTGGATTCAGCTCAAAAACTCTACCAATGGTTAATCGAACCCTTAGCGGACGATTTAGAAGCACGCCAAATCCAAGGGTTAATGTTTGCAATGGATTCCGGGTTGCGATCGCTCCCCATCGCCGCCCTTCATGATGGAGACAACTTCTTAATCGAGAACTATAGTGTCAACTTGATTCCTAGCTTCAGCTTAATGCAAGCTCGCAATCCCGACATTCGTTCGCGTCCAGTTCTAGCGATGGGGGCGTCGAAATTCCTCGATTTACAAGAGTTACCTTATGTCCCCCTAGAATTATCCACAATTACCGAATACCTATGGAAAGGCAAAGCATTTCTCAATGAGAAGTTCACCTTCCAGAATCTGCAAGAACAAATCAGCCAGAATGAATTTGGTATCATCCATCTAGCCACTCACGCCGAATTCAAACCAGGTAATCCAGAGAATTCTTACATTCAACTGTGGAATCGCAAACTCCGGTTGAATGAACTCAAGGAATTGGGCTTATCTGATTCCGCTATCGATTTATTAGTCCTCAGTGCTTGCCGAACTGCCCTCGGTAATCAAGAGGCTGAATTAGGTTTTGCTGGCTCAGCCTTACAAGCAGGTGTTGATTCTACCTTGGCTACTCTATGGTACGTCAGTGATGAAGGGGCATTAGGTGTCACCACTGAATTTTATCGTCAGTTAAGCCAAGTTCCGATTAAAAGTGAGGCATTACGCCGAGCGCAACTTGCCATGATTCGCGGCGAAGTTAGTATTGCTAACGGTCAATTAAATTATGGAGATAAGAGCATAACTTTACCCCCAGAAATGGCAGAACTCGCCAAGACCAAAAATCTCAATTTCTCGCATCCGTACTACTGGGCGCCCTTTACCTTGATTGGTAATCCTCAGTAGATAACTGGGGAAGATAGGGGAAGCAATGTAGAGACGTGCCATGGCGCGTCTGGAATCTGGGGAAGCTGGGGAAGCTGGGGAAGCTGGGGGAGCTGGGGAAGCTGGGGGAGCTGGGGAAGAAAAATTAAATTAGAGCTTATCCGAGCAGTAGTAATTTTCCTTCTCTCCTCTACCCTCTATCCTCTATCCTCTATCCACTGCCTTATTTTTGATGTTTCTCGTAAGCCTCAACAATGCGCTGAACCAGAGGATTACGAACCACATCTTGAGTGGAAAGTTCGCAAAATGCAATCCCATCAACGGAGCGCAGAATTTTTTGTGCCACCCCTAATCCTGAATCTTGATTCATCGGTAAATCGGTTTGAGTAATATCCCCAGTCACCACCATCCGAGAACCAAATCCCAAGCGAGTTAATACCATTTTCATCTGGGCTGGGGTGGTATTTTGGGCTTCATCCACAATTACAAACGCATTATTCAGGGTTCGTCCGCGCATATAGGCTAAGGGTGCGACTTCAATAATTCCCCGTTCCATTAAATTGGGAATTTTCTCCCCATCAATTAGTTCATATAACGCATCATAAAGCGGACGTAAAAAGGGATTCACTTTCTGCTGTAAATCTCCCGGCAAAAATCCTAACTTTTCCCCCGCTTCTACCGCAGGTCGGGTTAAAATAAGGCGTTCATACTCATTTGCCAATAATGCCCGGGTTGCCAATACCACCGCCAAAAAGGTTTTCCCGGTTCCCGCCGGTCCAATACAAAACGTCAAATCATGAGTAAGAACCGCTTTAACGTATTGGCGCTGGCGAAACGTCTTGGCGCGAATCACATCACCGCGACGAGTACGCGCCAGCACATCATGATGTAAATCCTGGAGTTCATCTTGACGGTGAGTATCCAAAGCATGAAACGCGGTGCGAATATCCGCCTCTTCAATCCGTCTACCCTCCAGCCAAAACGGTTTAAGCGATCGCACCACAGACGAGACGCGCTCAACTTGTTTTTGAGTGCCAGAAATGAGCAATTCCTGTCCCCGTAAAACCAGACTCGCGCCAGTGCGTTGAGCGAGCAATTTCAGATTACTCTCGCGATCGCCCGCCAGTACCATAGCACTCTGGACACTCGGTAATTCAATCGTTGTTGATACTTCACTCAAGGTTTATCATCAGTTATCAGTGAGCAGTTATCAGCCAGTAGGGTGGTAGGGTGTGTTAGCGAAGCGTAACGCACCTTAACCAGTATATCGGGTGTGGCTGCGTAAGTCTTGCAACTATTAGCAGGCAGGGAAAACAAAGGACAAATGACCAATGACCAATGACAAATCAAGAACGAGGCTTAGAGTTAGGTTTAGGCAAGGGTAAGCGTCGAGGCGAACCTTTCCTCCCCTGGGATCTACTCCCGGAAGGGGTCTCACGGCGGGATGTGCCACCCGACTCATCATAGATATCCAAATAGACCGATTCACCTGCAATCTTAGCCACCCCTTGGATAACGGTGCGAATTGCCTGAATATTACGACCGCCTCGACCAAAGACTCGCCCCTTGTCCTCTCCGTCAAACGCCAGCCGAATCCAGACCCGATTATTACCATGGGCATGTTCGCAGTCTAAACTCAGCGACGTGGACGACTCTAAAAACGGTTCAACTAAAAATCGCACCAGACTCCCATAATCCGGGCTGGTTTTCTGCCCAGTTTCAGACACTGGCTTGTTGTTCAAGGACATTGGCTTTCTTGAGAATGCTGCGAACAGTATCCGTGGGCTGCGCTCCGTTTTTCAGCCACTTGGTAATAGCGGGGGCATTCAGCGTCGTTTGATCAGTTCTGGGATTGTAGAAGCCTAACTCCTCCAAAGGACGCCCATCCCGACGGGCACTACTCTCAATCGCCACAATGCGATAACTCACTTCACGCTTTTTGCCGAATCGTTTTAATCGAATTTTGACCATAGTTTCCAATAACTCACCTGTTTGATTTTACGCGATGATTAAGAATTTAGGGTAAATGGGGATTCGTCATTTGTCATTCGTCATTTGTCATTCGTCATTCGTCATTCGTCCTTTGTTGATTTTCCCATCTCCCCCATCTCCCCCATCTCCCCCATCTCCCTCATAACTGACCAAACCCCTTCTTCTTCTTCGCCTTTTTCTTCTTCTTCGTCGGACCGCTACCGCGCCAACCCTGTGAGGCACGATTGCCCATTCCGCCACCAAACATATCGCCCATTCCGCCCATTCCGCCCATTCCGGGAAGTCCGCCCATTTGACCTTGACCCATCTGCTTCATCAGCGATCGCATCTTGGTAAACTCACTGATTAGACTGCTCACCTCACGCTCGCTATGCCCTGAACCCCGGGCAATACGACGGCGACGACTGGGAGAACCAGCCAGCAAATCCGGATTACGGCGTTCCTCAGCCGTCATCGAATTAATCATCGCTTCCGTTTGCTTGAGCTTGCCTTCCCCTTTTTCCAGTTGATCTGAACTCAGCTTACCCATTCCTGGCATCAGCTTCATCAACCCACCCAGGGAACCCATATTTTTCAACAGCCGCATTTGCTTCAAGAAATCGCTGAAGTCAAACTGAGCATTGAGCATTTTCTCCTGCATCTGGGCGGCGTCAGCCATGTCAATTTCTTCTTGGGCTTTTTCCACCAGCGTCAGCACATCACCCATACCCAGAATCCGGGATGCCATGCGATCGGGATAAAATGGCTGTAGTGCTTCTACCTTTTCACCCACACCGACAAATTTAATCGGCTGACCCGATACCTGGCGCACAGACAAGGCTGCACCCCCTCTGGTATCGCCATCCAGTTTGGTCAGAATTGCCCCTGTAATCCCAATTTGTTGATTAAACGTATGGGTTAGGGTAGCCGCCTCTTGACCCGTCATCGCGTCAACAACCAGCAGAACCTCGTGGGGTTTAACATTGTCCTTAATCTGGGCAAGTTCTGCCATCATCTCAGCGTCGATTTGTAATCGCCCCGCCGTATCGATAATTACGGTATCAACACCCGTTTCCTTAGCACGGGCAACCCCTTGACGGGCAATCTCTACGGGGTTAGTATCCGTCCCCATTTCAAAGACAGGGATATTAATCTGTTCACCCAACGTCACCAACTGGTCAATCGCCGCAGGGCGATAAACGTCTGTCGCCACCATCAAGCAACTGCGGTTTTCCTTAGCCAGGTGTAAGGCTAACTTAGCTGTAGCCGTAGTTTTCCCGGTTCCCTGCAACCCTGCCATCAGCACGATAGTGGGCGATGTATCTGCCTTAGCCAAGGGGACATTACTTTCCCCCATCACCTGCACCAGTTCATCATAGACAATCTTGATAAACTGTTGGTCAGGGCGGACGCCAGCGATGACATCAGCGCCCATGGCATTGCTTTCAACGTCAGCAACAAATTTTTTGACAACTTGCAGGTTCACATCTGCCGACAGCAAAGCCCGACGCACCTCTTTCAGGGCGTCTTGAATATTGGCTTGAGATATCTTGTCTTGACCGCGTAGTTTCTTCCAGGCGTCTTCTAAGCGTTCGGCGAGAGCATCAAACATAGTTAACGTTAGTCTAAAAGTTTAGTGTTACGAGAGATAGGGTCGGATTGCCGTGACTTCTTACACAATAACGCTTTAGGGGCTTTTTCTACCAGTTCTCGACCTCTGGATTGTGCGATCGCGGTTTTCAGGGGCAAGATGATGAATCTCACTCTTTTCCCCTACTCAGCCAGTTGATAACGAAAGTCACTTCCTTGGGGACCGCCTTCACCTCTAACGACTTTAACTAACACTGATTCCTTGCCTGAAAGATTCATCGTTTTGAGTTTTTCAATCACACTTGAGCGAGAAGGTTGATCGGATTCAGATAGAGCTTCAATGAAAGCCTGTGTCGCCTCATAAGTCTTCGCAGTACGCCAATTGACTTGCCCCTTCCACATATCTTGAGCTTTATTGGCAAAGTCTTGTGAATCTGGTGCATCGGCAAACCAATGAACCGCTACAATCAAGTCTTCTAGGGCTGAACCCCCTACTTTTAAAGCTTCTGAACTATACAAAGCACTGGCTCCTAACAGCGGCTTATTTTTTAAGCTTTCCAGATTGTTTTTAGCACGAGCAATTTCAATGGCAACAGAAATTAGTTCCGTATTTGGCAGCAATACTATTGCATTGGTTTCTGGTTTAACGTGACTAAGTAAGAACGTTTCAGTATTGGCTTTCTGTCCTAGATTTTTTAAGTCTATTTTTTGACTTATTTCGACAGAGTGCTGATTGAGTGAACTTTCTAGCGAATCCATCAAGTCCTGACTATATAGGTCTTTCGGGTTATAAAAAACGACCACTTTATTCAGTTTATTTGCCCAGACATAACGGGCTAATATTTTAGCTGCATCTTGATTGGTAGGAACTGTTCTGAAGAAAACATCACCGTTGAGTGAATTACTCGTGCTAGTAGGAGATATCATCGCTAGACCTTCACTTTCATACTCTTTTAGAGCTGAATTACTCGCACTACTGGTATAATGTCCAATTACTCCCAAAACATCTGGGTTTCTACTCAGAGTTCGGGCAACTTTTTTGGCTTGAGTTGGATCGCTACTATCATTGGCAATGAGGATTTTTAATAAGGGCAGTTGTAATTTTTCACGCTGCTCATTGAAACTATCCTGTGCCTGGGCTACACCTCGTAACATTTCCAGAGCAATATCTCTATCAGTGTGGGCAGGTATAACAATGGCAAGAGTTAGAGGTTTACCTTGTTGAATAGCTCGTGCATTATTATAGTAAATCCACATTTCCGGATCATTAGGATTAGATTGCTTGGCTCTCTTGAAGAATTCAAGCGCTGTCGAGTAATTCTGTTGCTTGAATGCTTCAATGGCAATTTGACGATTGAAATTATCATTACTGGCAAAAAAAGTTTTTCCACCTTCACTAAATTGTTCTTGTCCAGCAACTTGTGCAGCCAAATGAGCAGAGTAATCTTCAATTAAATGACTAATGTTCTGGCGAAATCCAAAAATCAACCCAATTATAAATAGTATGTTGCCTAGGACTAATAACCTAAAAATTCGCTGGTTTATTCGCCTTTCCAATTCTTGGCTAGCACTCAAAAACTGGTAATCTTGAACGCTTAAATTCAGGTTGTCTTTATTGGCTTTCCAGATTTGTGCTTCCTGTAATTCCCGCCCGCGTAACAGCCACTTTTTGTCTTGATGCTTAGAATCAATCCATCTGGCTAACGCTTCTCCGTAAGGTCGCAGATCGACTATTGTTTTAGCGACCCAATTGTGGTCAAAAACAGTTTCATAAATACGATTATAAACTCTTAAACTATCGTACCGTTTGACGACCAAACCTGACAACCGCAGTTCCGTTTGTTCAATACGACTATTAGCTTCTACTTCTTTGTCTTGCAAAATTTGCAGGTAGAGTCTCAGCAGATCAATACTACGCTGACCTTTTCCCAAAATACGATCGCGGATTGTCCTCAAATGCTCTGGATTGTCCTGAGATTCCCAGTTTTCAACGATGTGCGATCGCACCAACTTTTCCACCCATTTTTTCTCTGTCTCTCCTGGCTTTAAAGAAAAATCGGATTCTCCACAAGCATTATAAACAATTTGACAAAGCTTTTGGGTGAGAAATGGCTGTCCTCCTGTCCAAGTCAAAATCTCTTTTAAAATGATCTCAGGATTATCAACTCTACCTAATAATCCCTCAGCTAGCGGTTGTGCTTCATCTAATTCAAAACCACATAATTCGATTCCACAACCAATGTTAAAAGATGTGCGATTTTTGTCTTGAATAAAAACTGAAGGCGTGGCTACACCCAGTAGACAGAACGTCAACCGTTTATAAGCGGGATTGTCAACCCGTTGATTGTAACACCCCCGAATTAAGGCAAAAAAATCATCGGTGGGAAATTCTAAACTGAGTACCGTATCGATTTCATCGATAAAAATAACAATGTTGTCTGATATCTCAGCTAATAATACCTCCTCCAAAAAATTACTCAATCGCTGCACAGGGGATAAAGATTCATGTTCTTTCCACCATGCCCTTTTGTTAATTTTACCCGATAACTCAAACTTTCTGACTAAATCGTAAAATATGCCCATGTACCAGCCGGGTTGGGTAACATTATCGCTGCCAATTAGTGTCAGATCAATTGCCGCACATTTTACTCTTTCTTTTTCCAGTTTTTGCATCGTTCGCACCCGCAAGCTAGACTTTCCCATTTGCCGCGAGTTCAACACATAGCAAAATTTACCAGCTTTTAACGCCTGATAAAGATTTTGGTCAGCTTGACGCATTACATAACTGGGAGCATCAGCCGCTAAACTTCCGCCAACTTGATATTCGTAATTAGTCATTGATCCTTTGTCCTTTGTCATTAGTCATTTGTCCTTCGTAGCAGCGGACACTATATTTATTTTTGGATTAGTAGGAAACAAGTTCTATTGACTGAGTAATTGACTAAACCGTTTTAAAATCCTCAGTACAGTATAAATGTCATCTCCGCGTCTGAGGGAAAATGGATAGGACTCAGCATATCTTGGTCTATCCTGTTTAATCAGCTTGAGAAAAATAAAATCCATACCATTTGTAACCAATCCTAATGCAGGTTCCTCAGAATTAGGATGACCCAGCATATAAGTTAAAGCTTGAGGTATCCCAGCATCTAAGGAATATTTTGCCCCTTTTGCCTCAATCACCAGTATCCAAAACTCAGGCGTAAAAATCAAAAGGTCAAGACGCCCTTTAATGATCAGTTCCTCATCCTCTGAGACAATTTCTACCTCCTTCTCAGCCGTGAGATAAAATGGTGGACGATAAAATCCTGCTAGTTTTAACAAGGGTGACAACACCACAAGTTTAACGATGGCTTCAAGGATGGTATATCGAGATAAGTGAAGATAGTCTGCTTTAACTTCATCTAAGGCTTGCCGTTCTGAATCCGTGAGTTCAGGTAAGTCATATTGCCATTCAGGGAAGAATTGCAGATCATCGATACGTTCTAAACCAAATTTTTCGATTAAATCATCGAGATTAATTTTCTGAGCGGCGATGGTTTCAACCATAAGCTTACCTCCTGTAATCAGCATTTTCGGGTGAACTAGAAGCCAACTGATTTTGTAATGATGCAATAGGTAAACCCTTTTTTGGGGTAATACAAAATCTGGGTTAGCTACCCCCGTGATAACCCAGTCCGCGCAGGCGGACTACCCTTCGGGAAGGCTTCGCATACATTGGTGTAGCAGCGATTTCAATCGCCGTAGTCAAAGGGGGTAATACTTCTGGGAAAAATACTGGGAATATAATAGACAACGCGGCTTTACAGCATTATTTTTTAATTGTATTAAACCTAAGCTTTGTAACTTAAACGCCAGTATCGATTCCAATGGTATAGGACAATTTGCCTCAACTACCGTTTTCATTGCTGCGGCTAACTCAGGATACTGTTGTAAATTCCATAACTGTCCCCGTAAATGATTGCTGTAAATTCCTGATTCGGTAGCAGCCGTTTGCAAGAGTTGTTCAAACGTAATATCCTCACGAGTCAGGGAATAAATGGCAAGCTGGATCAGATGCGGATGTCCTCCTACCATCTCTATTAACTGAGTCACCTGGGAATTATCCAAATTTAATCCTTGTTTTTGGGCTAACTCGTGCATTTGTTCGGATGTAAATTCTGGCAATTCAATTGGCACACCAACATTAAACGGTGAACGATTCGTATTAAGCTGAATATAAACATCGGTAGAATAGGAAATCACTAACCGCAATTTCTGCCACAGTCGGCTGGTTTTTGCTTCCTCATGCCAAACTCGCAGCATACCAAAAAAGTCTTGGGCAATTTTGGGATAGGGAAAAATTCGATCAACGTCATCTAACGCTAAGACTAAGGGCTGGTCTAATTGAGATAACAGATGATCTTCAAAATAAATCGTACAATTTTGAGAACTTCCTAACCCTTCTTCCCAATACTCCGCCAGTTGAGTCGGTAACTTTAACCGCCGACTAACAAACGTACAGAACCAGCGCAAAAATTCATCCAGTCCGCGCAAAACAGCTTGATCGGCGTGGAGTAAGTTTAAGCGAACGGTGCGATAATTTTCTTTAACTGCTTTTTCGAGAATCTTATCAATCAGCAACGTTTTTCCCATCCGCTTTGGGGCTTTAAGTCGCAGTAGGGAACCGGGCTTGACGATTGTTTCATAGCAACGCGATTCGCTGGGGGGACGCAGGATATAGGTAGAGACTTCAGGTTCAGTACCCGTCTGTTCTTCATCTACCTCTATTGCTAAAGATGAGTTCTTATCCGCGACAGAAAAATCAGCGATTTCCTCTAAATTCAGCCCCAACTTATGGCAAAGTTCATAAAAATTCAAATAGTCCACAGGTTTACCATTGAGGAAATTGGAGACGGTGGAGAGAGAAAGCTGTACACTCTCGGCTAAGTTTCGCTGACTCGCAAAACGATTTCGCGGTAGTGCAGCTTTGACTATTTCGATATACTGGGGAGCAACTTTTAGCGATCGCGACATGATTAAACACTTGAATCACCCTGCTGTGATCATAGTCTTCTCATCCCTCTGATCCCGCCAAGTCAGATATAAGTCACACATAAGTCGGACAATTTAGAACCCCGACTTCTTCAAGAAGTCGGGGCTCTGGTCAGGGATGAGAATTGAGAGATAATAATCAAGTGTATGCTCGCGGAAAATTTCTCCTCGTGTCCAAACCTCTCGTCCTCATGGATCATGATGGCGGTGTCGATGATTACTTGGCAACCGTCTTGCTGATGACAATGGATCACATCCAACCTTTGGGTATCGTTGTCACCCCGGCTGATTGCTATATTCAACCTGCTGTTAGCGCCACGCGCAAAATTTTAGACCTAATCGGATGTTCTCATATCCCCGTTGCTGAAAGTACGGTACGCGGGATTAATCCCTTTCCTCCCCTTTACCGCCGGGATGCGTTTATTGTGGATCATCTGCCAATTCTTAACCAGAATGACACTATCCAAACCCCCTTGCTGAAGGAAACGGGTCAAGAGTTTATTGTGCGATCGCTGCAAACGGCTGACCAACCTGTTACCCTGATGGTGACAGGACCTCTCACCACTGTCGCCACCGCCCTTAACCTCGCCCCGGATATCGAAGCCAACATTGAGAAAATCGTCTGGATGGGGGGGGCGATTCACGTTTCTGGTAATGTAGAAAAAAGCCTGGAACCTGGACAAGATGGTTCAGCCGAGTGGAACGCCTACTGGGACTCCCTCGCCGTCCATCAGATTTGGCAAACTCAGATTCCTATTGTCCTTTGTCCTCTTGACCTCACCAATACCGTCCCGGTTACCTCTGAGTTTGTTTACAAATTGGGGAAACAGCGTCACCATCCCATTTCCGATTTGGCGGGTCAATGTTACGCCTTAGTGATTCCCCAAGACTATTATTTCTGGGATGTTCTCGCCACCACCTATCTCGCCCATCCCGAGTTCTTTACCTGGCAAGATTGGGAAACCACCGTGATTCCGCAGGGTTCCAGTCAAGGTCGTATCCAGGTTGAGGCGGGAGGAAAACGGATTCGGGTGCTGGATACCGTCGATAAGACACAATACTACTCCTATCTTTTACATCAGTGGGCGCGGTAACATAGAAGATGTGATCCCAGTCACTTTAATCGCCCTCGGCAGACTTATCTGAGAATTATGCCTCCCCCACCCAATTAACCATTAACCCTTTCCGGGAATGCGATTGAGGGGTTAATCCCCTGCCAGTCTCACCCGTTGGATGAAAACTAAATGAGAATGGTTCATTTCTTTTAATAATTGTGATAGTCCTGTATTATGAATGATAAAAATAGCAAAAATATGACAGAAGCGATTTTTGAGCAGAGTCGTTACAGCAATGCTTGTCCCCTGCTTGTCTGGGAGAAGGGTTCAGACGCAGACTCTGCTCTTTTAAAGTTTCTATATAACATCTGACTTTTTTTAACGCCGAGAGGATACATAATTAGTGCTGATTGACTCTCACCTGACAACAGGTGAGACAAATTGGTTTTTTGTATCCTCTCCATTGAAGGGAAATTAGAGTGTAACGGGATTTTTACCATGACCTATTCCATCCCATCCACAGAACGTTCCGTGTCCCAGCCGACACAGCGTCAGCGTTCTACTGGTGGCAAACCACCCAACTCGTCAAAGTCCGACTCGTCAACATCCAAAGTTCATTCCTTGGCGGTGCTTTGGGCGAGGAAATACTATACGGCTGTTACCAACCAAGACCAAGATGAGTCAGTATCCAGTTTAGCGGCGGCGGATCTCAAGGAAACTGCCTCACTGGAAGCCAGAAAAAGCACGGCAGAGAAAATGATGCAAAAGCTCAACTTTGCCAGCGCCCAAGCCTGGTCATTGACCGAAACGCTGCTATCGGAGGAAATTCGGCGTCATGGTATTAATCCTGAATTAGTCAATCCCTTAGAAATTGCGGCTGATACCCGTTATCTGTTTCAAAAGACAGCGAATGCTTATGCTGAACGCGCAACACCCCGACGTTTATCGGTGATTGTCGGCAAAGATTTTGGTCAAGTGCGCCAAAAATATACTAGCGTTGACCGCCGTGCGATCGGGTTTGTCAGTATGCAATTCCACTATACGGGTCAAAAGCTACTGGAGTGGCTCTCCCCAGCGGAACAAAAGCTGTGGCTTCCCTATTTAAAGGTAATGGATGACCACATGTACATGCCCCTACAAGCGGCGTATGATGCGGCGGCGAACCATCCCTACAATTCCCCGGCGCTATTAGCGGTACAAAATCTGTTACCCATCAGTACGAAACTGGCTATTTCCGTTTGCCAACAAGTTTGTCGTCAGAATCCTAATTACGAAACCTACAGTGGTTCGTTGATTAGCAAAACCGTGAGAATTGCCAGTATCCGCGACGTGGAAATGTTTCAGGTGTATCTGTGTCTGTGTGTCTTAGAAGATGACATTCGGGCAGTGCAGCGAGAATTGTTTCCCCTGTGCGTTATGCTTTATCCGCGTCTGCGTGTGGGCTGGCGTTTAGTGCAAGATATGCTCAAAGCGATTGGTTGGGAAATGTACAATCGCCTACCTCCCGAAAATATGGCAACCTTTTTACCCTATCTGCGGACATTAACGGAGATGTTCTCCTGTGATGTGTTTCAAGAGCCAGAATAGCCTTGTAGAGACGTTGCCTGCAACGTCTTTACAGTCTGGAAAAGAAGAGTTCTATAATTTTATCGTTAAGTCTGGGTTTAAAACTGCGCTTGCGTGAAGAGAAGCGAGTACGACAAATGACGAATTACGAATGATGAATGACAAACGATAAAGTAACAGCAATTCTCAAAACTAGCTTGCTTGAATGATTTCCTGTTTAAGTTAATTCTATCTGGAGTTGCACTAAAAATTTAGTTTTGAGTGCTTAATCTCCCTAGTTTACAATTTTAGGAAATCTCAGCAATTTGTTGAGTGTTGCTGTTACTTTTCAATGAGGAAATAGAAATGAAATTTATCAGTCGGTTTTATACCTCCTAATTTGATTTTGTCAGTTCAACTTCTGTCATTAGTAAGCCTTTAGGCTTCAATTTCTAATGTAATCACCTTTGCAGGAAAGCACAAGTAAATGACATAGAAGTTTACGTTTCGATGATTAAAGGCTGTCGTTTGTGTTACAAATAATTTATGAATCAGGTTCTGTGAACCCAGTGTTCGCGGTAAGTGGTGATCAGATATTGACGGGTTGAAGCCTGTCATAAGCGCCAAATTTCCGTAATTCTACGGTAGCGATCGCATTTCTATATCTGGCTTAATTTTAAGTAAGTAGAAATACGGAGTCGGAGACAGGGTGTGATGGTGAGATGCAGGCAAAGTCAATCATGTCGGGGAATTTGTGTCACAGCAGGAGTGGCGATCGCGTGGCTTCTATCCCATTGGACAACTCCTACCGTTGCCCAAGTTATTCCGGATTCTACTCTAGGGGTAGAAGGTTCTGTGGTGACGCCGGATGTGATCATTCAGGGTTTCTCGGCGGATCAAATTGATGGGGGGGCGATTCGAGGAACCAATCTGTTCCACAGTTTCTCGGAGTTTAATGTCGGCGCGGGACAACGGGTTTATTTCGCTAATCCGACGGGAATTGACAATATTCTCAGCCGGGTGACGGGTACGGATATGTCGGATATTTTGGGAACTCTGGGGGTCAATGGTGGGGCAAATTTGTTTCTGATTAATCCGAATGGGATTGTGTTTGGTAAAAATGCCCAGTTGGATGTTCAGGGGGCGTTTGTGGCGTCTACGGCACAGGAGTGGGTGTTTGAGAATGGTACAGCGTTTAGTGCGACGAACCCCCAAGCGCCGCCATTACTGACGATTAACCTGACGCCGGGATTGCAATATGGGTCGAATTATCAAGGCGCGATCGCAAGTTCTGGTCGTTTAGCGGTAGGAGGGGATTTGATTCTGGCGGGTCGAACTCTTGACCTAGAGAATCAGGTACAAGCTGGGGGGAATTTGACTCTATTGGCGACGGATACGCTGAAGGTGCGCGATAGTGTGGCGAGTCCGTTTATTGCTTCAGCTATGGGTCAACTTTTGGTACAGGGGAATCAAACGGTTGATATTTTTGCCTTGAATCATCCCGATAGTGGGTTATTTTCCGGTGGGGATATGGTGTTGCGTTCTAGTAATACCGTGAGTGCGGATGCTCACTTCTGGAGTGGTGGAAATTTTCAGATTGAGCAGTTAGATAGTAGTTTAGGGAATTTGTCAAGTCCTTATGACCCAGTGATTCGGGCTAGGGGAGATGTGAGTTTTAATAGCTACACAGGTCCTTCTTTACATATTTTGGCTGGGGGAAGTGTCACGATTTCCGGGGATGTTGCTATAGAAGGTGTCGAGGCAAATGCTGATGCGATTAATGGGGATATTATCGTCTTATCGGATGGGACAGAAATCACGATTAATGGCTCGATAAGACCCACTTTAGATATCCGTGCGGGTACGACTGATTTTGGCACGCCTAATGCTGCACCACTTGATAATTTTAATCCCTTTGGCGACTTCGATCCAGCGCCGACGATTGACGCTGTAGGTACAGGAACGAGTGCAGATATTAGAATTGATGGTTTTATCGATATTCAGGCGGCGGATGGATTGCTGCTTTTAACGAATCAGTATCGCCCCAATCTTTCCTTGTCGGGGGGGAGTATTACTGTACCCTGGATTTTTACCGATGATGTTAATGGCGGTTTTTTTGGGAACAGTGGCTCTATTTTTATTGACTCCAGAGGCAATATAGAAGTCGGTCAGATTGATACCAGCAGCGTTTCCGGAAATGGCGGTGAAATTCGGATTATTTCTGGTCAAAATATTACTTTTACAGACAATGTTGATTCTTCGGTTCGACCTGATAATGGTTTAGGGTTTGGTGTCGGCGGCAATATTACTGTGACGGCTCAAGAAGAAATCGTTCTCCCTAGTGTAAATAGTTTAATTCGTAGCGTTACTCAGGGTCAAGGTAAAGGCGGTGATATTGAGATTAATACTAGGTCACTTTCTCTGATGGATGGAGCTAGAATTTTTACGGTTACTCAAAGAGAGGGAGAGGATTCAGGTCAAGGCGGTGATCTGACAATTAATGCCAGCGAATCTGTGGAAGTAATTGGTTTAGGTATACTCCCAGGTAGTGATCAGCCGATAAATACCAGTTTGCAAGCTAGGACTTTGGGAGATGGTGATGCTGGAGATTTGACCGTAAATACTAGACAGTTGATTCTGCGAGATGGTGGGATACTATCAACGACTAATTGTGGAAGCGGAGCAGTTAGTCGGTGTGGTACAGCGCAGTCAGGAACATTGAGAGTTAATGCGTCTGAATTTATAGAATTGTCGGGTACACCAGACATAGAAGATCCTCGTCCGAGTCCCAGTGGTATTTATAGTCAGAGTTTGCTTGATGGGGATGGCGGAGATATTTTCGTTGAAACCAGGCGATTGATTATCCGGGATGGGGCGGAGATTGCTGCGGCTCCTGAAAATACCAGTAGTGGAGCGGGTGGAAATGTCACAATCAAAGCCTCCGATTCAGTGGAATTAATTGGCACAAGACCTAATGGAACACCTGGAGGTTTGTTTACATTTTCTCGCGGTTCTGGAAATGCAGGAGACTTGAATATTGAAACAGGGCGATTGATTGTTCAAGATGGCGGATCAATATCAACAGGTACTGAACGTGAAGGTCAGGGAGGAAAATTGATTATCAACGCCCTTGAGTCGGTGGAATTAATTGGAACATCAAGAGTTAGCGGGAATGGTAGCAAAGTACAGGCAATAACTGGTGGTTCTGGTAATGGTGGGGATTTGGTGATTAATACCAGGCGATTGCTGGTACAAGATGGGGGATTAATATCATCTAGCACTTTTAGTTCAGGTCGAGCCGGGAATTTGAACGTGAATGCTACGGATTCAGTGGAAGTAATCGGTACTTCAGAGGCAGGTATTCAAAGTCGCGTATCTTTTGATACGTCTGATGAAGGTAATGCTGGAGATTTAACCATTACCACTGGACAGTTGCTGGTTCGGGATGGAGGACTGGTATCAGCAAAAACTACTGATCAAGGTCAAGCTGGAACGTTGGAGGTAAATGCTGATTCTGTTCAAGTAATTGGAAGTTCTGCAAATGGTCAAATTGTTAGTAGCTTATTATTTGATTCGTCGGCTTCTGAAACGGGAGGAAATGCAGGAGAATTAACGATTGATACAAGTCAGTTAATTGTTAAAGATGGCGGATTGGTTTCCGCGACAACGGCGAATACTGGTGAAGCGGGAAAATTAACCGTGAATGCGTCTGAATCGGTGGAAGTTATTGGTACAGCCCCGGATGGAACTACTCCTAGTCGCTTATTGTTTGATTCCTTAGCCTCAGAAACTGGGGGAAATGCAGGAGAATTAACTATTGATACAAGTCGGTTAATTGTACAAGATGGCGGATTGGTGTCAGCGACAACGGCGAATACTGGGGAAGCCGGAAAATTAACTGTAAATGCGTCTGAATCTGTAGAAGTTATTGGTACATCACCGAATGGTCAAACCCCTAGCCTTTTAGTCTTTGATTCGTCGGGTTCCGGTAATGCGGGAGAATTGAAGATTGACACAGAACGGTTAGTTCTTCAAGGCGGTGGACAAATATCCGCCACAACTTTTGACTCTGGACAGGGCGGAATTATAGAGGTGAACGCTTCAGAATCCGTAGACGTTAACGGTTCAGGAAGTGGCTTATTTTTTGAGTCTCGAAGTTTTGCGAATGCCAGAGGAATCACGCTGAATACGGGTCGTTTAACCGTGGAAAATGGGGGACAATTAACCGTGAGTGGGAGTGGTGCTGGCACGTCTGGGGATTTGGAAATTACGGCGGATTCTATCTTTTTAACCAATCAAGGACGCCTACGGGCAACAACGATGGCTAGTCAAGGGGGGAATATTCGTTTAGATGTGACCGATTCTATTATTATGCGCTTCAATAGTGAAATTGCGGCGGAAGCGTTTGGTACGGCGAATGGAGGCAATATTACGATTAATGCTGGGGGAATTGTTTGGGCAATTCTCTCGGAAAATAGTGATGTTGTAGCTAATGCATTTTCGGGTCAAGGTGGAAATATTTCAGCGACGGCTTTACTAATTGAAGGGTTTCGCCAATTTGAAGACCGCCGCACTCCAGAGAGTGATTTCACGGCGAGTTCTGAATTGGGAATTGATGGAACGGTAGACATTAATACGGAAACTCAACCTCAACTTGAACCGTTACCCCAGTTACAACCTGTAGACCCAATTGAAGCGCGATGTCAAGTCGGTCAACGGCGTGGAAGCAGTGAATTTATTATTTCCGGGCGCGGGGGTTTACCGCCCAATCCAATAAATAATGGTGGTTATAATCAGGGTTGGGTTGATTTTCGTGATCCGATAGGTTCGACGGAAAATCGGGTGAATTCAGGGGGAAATAATCCGCAGCCGGAGAGGAAATCAACTCAAATTATTGAGGCGCAAGGATGGATTATTAAGGAAAATGGAGAGGTAGAATTGGTGGCGGAAGTCCCGAATCCGACGCTGTATAGTTCCTGGCAAACTCCGAGTTGTCCTGCACCGAATGACGCGATTGTCCCGTAACTTACTTTTAGTCGGGATCTGGAAAACCTCTCTCCAAACCTCTCTCCTGCGAGGAGAGAGGCTTTGAATTATCTCCCTTCCGTGCAATAAAAGCAAAGCATCAATAACATTCGTATCAATCGCGATCATGCCATAATTCCTCTAAGCTGTCATGCATTTAAATTGGGTATTAGTAGCGAGCAAGATGCAAAGCCTGCGGCATGGCTTCGCTAAACGCACTACAAGGATTTCATGATGATTGACATTAAGGTTTAAATGCCGAACAGCTTATACCTTGGCGAATTGCTTCATCTATGTCCTCAAGACTTTTAGGCGTTCCATTATACTTTAAACAGCCTGCGACTTCATCTAATGTTGTTTCTGGAAAAGGTTTCCTCGGTTTCAAAAGAATCCCATCTCCCATTTCAATGGCGATTAATTCAAGTCCGGCTTCCCAGTGATGAGCATCTCGCAGAGACTTAGGAAGTATCACTTGACCTTGAGACGATATTTTTATTGTTTCCATAAATTGCTCAAGCCTTAACAATTGGGAATCTGTATAAATTATAACAGTCGCATCAGCGATCGCGAACTTAAATGACGAATGACGAATGACGATCTCCACCGTTAACTTTAATTGTCCCCACCTACTTATTACGCTTCATTTGTGCAACATAAGCTTCACTTTCGGCTGTATGACGGTCAATTTCTTCCCGATGATCGTAATAATACGCAATAGCAGCATAAACGGATGCTAAGGGTAAATCATACTCCTGAGCAATATCTTCTAGGGATTCTCCCATCTCTAGATAGAGTTTGGTAATAGTAGCTACTGGCATTCTTGTACCAGCAATGCGAGGTTTACCGCAGCAATAGTCAGGATCGATGGCAATATGTTCTGTGCTTATGGGTTGAAGCCGCATATTTTAGTTTTGGGCAAGAAGAATACTTTTGTGATTTTATCATATTATGTTATGTGTAGAGTAGAGAGAGGAGTTCTGCGATCGCCATTCTATATTTGTTGGTGGTAAGCTGTTCGGCATTTAAACCTTAATATCATTAATGGCGCAATCCTTGTAGTGCGTTAAGCGAAGCCATGCCGCAGGCTTTGCATCTTGCTCGCTACTAATACTCACTTGCGACTAATACCCACTTGCGACTAATACTCACTCACTACTAATACTCACTTGCGACTAATACCCACTCACTACTAATACTCACTTGCGACTAATACCCACTTGCGACTAATACTCACTCACTACTAATACTCACTTGCGACTAATACCCACTTGCGACTAATACCCACTTGCTACTAATACCCACTTGCTACTAATACCCAATTTAAATGCATTACAGCTTAAGCTATTTCTTGTTCTGTCGCTATTGGGGGGAAAGCGTGACGATGAACTGGCGCTAAAGCGCAACTACAAGCGCAACTACAAGCGCAATTACAAGCGCAATTACGAACAAGGTTGAATGACTCTTATGAATTTATTCTTTAAATATGGTCTGATTGGTTTCTGTTTGACTCTGTTGATTGGCTTGGGTCAACCTTATCTCATTGGTCAATCGGTACTTAGTACCGAACCTCCGCGAATTCTTAGCCAAAGTCCTATTGTTGATAGCAAGACTTTGATTGAACAAGGTCAAGGGTATTATCAAAATGGACAATTTATCGAGGCGGTAAGTCTCTGGCAAGATGCGGTATCTCTATTGGCTGATGAAGGGAATCAACTTCAACAAGCGCGAGTCTTAAGTTATCTGGCTTTGGGTTTCCAAGAATTGGGAAAATGGCAAGAGGCGAAAGACGCGATCGCACTCAGTTTTAACCAACTCCAATCTCTTCCTGATTCTCCGGATAAATCTTTAATTTTGGCTCAAGTTCTTAATAATCAAGGACATTTGCAACTCGCTCTGGGAAATGCGGCTGATGCTCGACAAACTTGGGAAAAGGTACATCGCCTCTACACCCGCTTGGGAGATGAAACCGGAAGTATTGGTAGCTTGATTAATCAAGCTCAAGCTCAACAAAGTCTAGGACAGTTACGGGAGGCATTTAAAACGTTAACTCTGGCAACTATACGTCTGCAACGCCAACCGGATTCTTTGCTTAAATTTACGGCTTGGTCTCGTTTAGGAGAATTGGTGCGGGTTGTGGGTAATTCTAATCTGTCTGATCCCAATTGGTTATCTTTAAAACAATCTTTCCAGTTCAATACTTTAACTAACTTAGAGCAATCTAAATACTTATTAGATAAAAGTTTGACTCTGGCGCAAAGCTTGGACAATACAGAAGCGATGGCTGAAGCGTATTTCCAGTTGGGAAACTGGGCGAAGGATACTTATCATCACCAGCGCAGTCTCTACGAAAGAACTCGCCCCTCTCTCCAGAACATTCAACCTGTTCTGGATGCTGTGGCTCAAGCTGGCGATTATTATCAACAGGCAATAACTCTATCTAATTCGTCCCTAATTACGCTCCAATCTCAGCTAAATTACCTGAGTGTTTTATTCAATACCCAACACTGGTTACTTAAGCAACGTCACTGGTCAAATGCTCAAACCTGGTGGCAGGAAAAACTTGTACCGCAACTGCCGAATTTAACCCAAGTTCAAGCCAAGATCACTACATTACCTCCTAATCACACCGCTATTGATTGCCAAATTCAGTTTGCTCAACTGCTGGTTACTTTAAACCAAATTAAGGAAACGGTTAACCAAAACCAGGTACAGGTTCCCACCATTTATCGCCATAGCATTTGGACAAGATTGGAGGGTTTATTAACCGCAACCTTTGACAAAAATCAACAAATTATTCAACAAACCCAGGATGTAGAGGATCGGCGCAGTGAGGCTTATGTGACGGGGATTAGTGGTAAACTCTATGAATCCACTCAGAACCTGGACAATGCCCAGGAATTAACTAATCAAGCGATTCAAATTAGCCAATCGATTCAGGCGTGGGATATTGCTTATCAATGGCAATGGCAACTGGGACGCTTGCGGAAAGCCCAGGGAAACATTGAAGGAGAATTGGGCGCGATACGTTCTGAAAGAACACGCTCCGCGATCGCGGCTTATCAAGCGGCGGTCAATACACTCAATACGATTCGCCAAGATTTAGCCACTCTCAATCCTGATGTTCGCTTTTCATTTCGCGATGAAGTTGAGCCGATTTATCGAGAATTAATTGATTTGCTTTTGCGAGATGAAACGCCATCTCCGCAAAATTTAATCCAAGCCAGAGAGGTTTTAGCTCAACTGCAATTAGCGGAATTAGAGAACTACTTACAAGAAGCCTGTGCATCATCAGATCCGGCTTTGATTGACCAAATTGTTGATGAACATGCCCCGAATACGGCGGTTATTTATACCATTCTTTTAGATAATCGATTAGAGGTTATCCTTAAATTACCTCAACCCTCGGAATGTAACAAAATTAACGACGACAACTGTCAACACTGTAGAGACGTTGCATGCAACGTCTCTACACCATGGCGATCGAAAATTAACCCCAGTCATTCTAAATCGAATCCCACTGAAATTTTGGCGGGTGCAACTTTACAACACCATCGCGTCAAACTTTCCCCCCGTCAGGTGGAAGAAAGAGTTGATCAACTCCGCACTCAACTTACCAATCCCCAACGGACTTCTCGCTATAGTCAAGCGATTCAAAATACCTCGCAACCCATCTATAATTGGTTAATTGCTCCCTTTGAATCCCAGCTTAAAGCGAATAGGATAAACACCTTGGTTTTTGTCCTTGATGGTGCCTTACAAACCATTCCCATGGCAGTGCTTTGGGATGGGAACCAGTACCTAATTGAAAAATATGCGATCGCGCTAAATCGAGAACCCCAATTACTCGCCCCTGTACCCCTCTCCCAGTACCCCTTACAGACGCTGGCTTTTGGACTCTCTCAGGTGCGCTCCGGTTTTGCCCCTCATAAAAGCTTTCAATCCCTCGCCAATGTTGAAGCCGAACTATCACAAATTCCGTCAGATGTAACGCTACTCAATGATGCATTTACCAGTCAAGCCCTGCAAAATCAAATCAACGCTCGCCCCTTTTCTATTGTTCATTTTGCCACCCACGGACAATTTAGTTCTAATCCCAATGAAACCTTTATTTTGGCATGGGATAAACGAATTCAGGTGAATGAATTAAGTCATTATCTCAAAAGTCGCGAGGAAAGTTTACCTGATCCGATTGAACTGTTAGTGTTGAGTGCTTGTCAAACCGCTAATGGGGATAATCGGGCGACATTAGGGCTGGCGGGAATAGCGGTTCGGGCTGGGGCGCGGAGTACGATTGCGACGTTATGGGAAGTGAATGATCAATCAACGACTGCTTTTATTCAGTTGCTTTATCAACAGTTAACTAATTCCACGGAACCGATGAGCAAAGCGGAAGCGATACAACAAGTTCAGAAGGCGTTTTTAACCAATGCGAATTATAAACATCCCTATTATTGGGCACCTTTTGTTTTAATTGGCAATTGGCTTTCGCTGTTTCCAGGATGAATTTATCGCTAGATGAGGGCATGATAGTATCGTGTCCCTACCTAATCAAATTAATGATCTCTACCCTTTGGTAGGGGCATGGCATTGCCATGCCCTATAATCACTATTGGCTATTGCCTATTCTCTAGCACGTAGCGCTATAAGAGGATAAAATGGTATAGTAATACTACATTTTGCGTTTTAACTTTGAATAGCGGGTAGCCCAATATGCAACTCGAAGACTATTTTAATATTCTCGCTCCCAATGACATAAGGCTTAAAGGTTCGCGGATCGGAATTGAGACAATCTTGTATGAGTACATTTATCGCGCTCGTACTCCAGAAGAAATTGCCAAAATTTATACTACTCTTTCCCTAGAACAAGTTTATGCCACAATTCTTTATTATCTGCATAATCAAGAAACAGTTAGTAACTATATAGAAGATTGGTTAGAGTGGGGGCAAAAAATGCGGCAAGAGCAACGACGTAATCCATCACCTGTCGTGAGAAAACTCATGCAATTAAAGGCGGAAAGCGAGGCAATAAATTAGAGAAATAATGCTCAAGTATCTAATGGATGAAAATATGAATCCAATCTATATTAATCAACTGCGACGACGAGAACCAAAGTTGGTGATCCGGGCAGTTGGAGAACCCTCTACTCCGGTGAAAAGCACATTAGATCCAGAAATCCTAATTTGGTGTGAAGAGCATAACTTTATTCTAGTTACTAATAATCGTACTTCAATGCCCGTGCATTTAGCTGATCACCTCAGTCAAGGTCGCCACGTACCAGGAATTTTTATTTTAAACCCTGATATGGGTATTGGTGAAACAATCAATGAACTAATACTTATTGCTGAAGGAGCTTTAGATGACGAATATCAAGACCAAATTATTTACTTACCCATTTGAACCTGACAATACTCATTACCTCCCTGAACTTCTACTCTCCTAGTTATTGATATTATGATTATGTTTTTTTTACGCAGAGGTACGCAGAGAGGGTTTGTCGTTGTCAGATGTGAGGAGTTTTTCTACTGTTTTTCTAGGGTGCAGCAGGGTAGAATTGGCTTTTCAGCAAGGGATTCCCAACCGATATATTCTAGTAAATCTGCCCAGGCTGGCTCCGTTTCTTGGGGTGTTTGGCGGTGCAGGTTGGCTAGTTCGGTGATGGTGTCAAACCATAAACCGTTTTGAGCATAAATGACTATTTTATCTTGGGGCGTATCACTGTTAAAGGGTGTGTCATTTTGTACCCGTTGAATCCAGCCATCAACAAAAAAGTTAGGTGTTGAGGGTTGAGTCTGACAATAGAGTTTCAGTGACCAATAATACCATTGTCCGGGTTCTAGTGGGGGTTCATTGGTGGGGATGGCTAGGCTAATAATTCCGGGAGTTTGGGGGAGATTGAATTGAAAGTTGGATTGGTAATCTGCTTCATTTTCGAGGCTAAATTGGGCGACTTGAGCCGATGCTGCTGTGGCGGGAAGATAAAACCAAAATGTTGGATGTTGACTCTGGGTTAATCCCCAAACATGAGTTTCTGGTAAGCTGTTCCGGGTTTTTTCTATGGTGGGGACAAAGGCGACTAATTGCTTATCGGTTGCGGAGGGCTGTGCGTCACAGGGTCCACGGGTTCCTGAATCCGCTTGTTGTCCCGGTGTGTCTTTATCCGGTGGGGGTGGTGGTTGATTGAAGATGAGGGCGTCGAGGGGGGATTTCTGGGCGATGATTAGAAGGGGTATAATGGCAAGGTTGAATAGTTTGTTTGTCATTTGTTGTTTGTCCTTTTTATTTGTTTTTTGTTATACTTGTGTCGTCACGATTTGAGGCTGGTAAAAGGCTAAAGCCCTTACTACAAACATTACTACAAACATTACTACAAACCATTAAGGCGATCGCGGATGGGATTAGGGGTATCCAATAACCGTGAATTAATAGAATTAAACTGAGTCCTGATAATAAAACTAATGCTGTACATAAGGCGAGGATTTGGTAGGGGCGTTTGGGGATTAACTGAATCAATAGTCCGCCGATGAAAGAACATCCGCCAATCCACAATACTTCACTCCAGAAATTCCCCGGTTGAATTAAGGGACGTTGATCGAGTACCGCGCTGAGTATCTGACTCACCCCATGCGCCTGAATTTCTAAGCCGCGCATTTCACCGTAGGGGGTAGAGAAGCTATCTTTGATGCTGGTGGCGGTAACGCCTATTAATATTACTCGATTCTTGACCCATTGGGGATTAATTTTACCTTGGAGAACTTCGGTTAAGGTTACGGATTGGGCGATGGGTTGAACCGCACGGTAGTTGAGGAGGATTTGTTGACCTCTAGAATCATAGCGTTGATATCCGCCAGCACGGGGGTTTAAATCGGTAAAGATAACATCCTTAAGCTGTAAGTTGCCGTTTTTGGCGGTAAATTTGGGTAAAATTTTCTCGGCGGCTAAATAGCGAAAGGCGAGTTGAACGTTGAGGGCGTAGGGGGTGGGACAGGGTGAAATTGAAGGGACTTTTTGATATAATAACTGGCGGCGTAGTGAACCCGTTTCGGTGTTGTTGCTGTCCACTAATACGTTACTAAAGCCGAGATTTTGCCAGGGAAGATTGGGGAAGGAGGCGGTTCCTTGATCGCTTTCACTGCTAACTTTACAGATATGAATCACCTGATTGGTTTGGCGTAGATAGGTGGGTAAATCGAAGGACGATTCTACTGTACGATCGCGATAATGAATGGGGTTATCTCGATAGATGTCTAAGCCGATTACTCGCGGTTGCATTGATTCCAGTTTCTGCAATAATTGGACTAGAATGTCATCGGATAACGGATAGCGGTATTGGTTGATATCGGCTTCGGTTATTTTCACCAGCAAGAGGCGCGAGTCTAAGGCTTCGGTTGGGCGCAATCGGATTAATCCATCCAAGGCTTGTAATTCTAACCCTTGCAATAAGCCAAGCGATCGCACGCCAATCACCACCACGCTGACAACTCCACTCAGGATCGGAATTGTCCAAGCTGGGGTCTTGACAGAATGCTCATTTTGTGCTGGAAGTTGGGATTTGACCCATTGGCGATTAAAGATGGATTTGTAGATGGGGTTATGAACCCTGAGTTTACCCTGACGCTGAACTACTAATCCAGAGAGTAGCAATTCCTGTTGGGTGTGACTCTCATCGGTGGGAATTTCTCCTCGGTGTAGGATTTGCTGATAGAGGCGAAGTAAGGGGATTGAACCATGGTGACTAAGGAGGATGCGATCGCGTATCGTTCTCAGATGTTCGGGATGATCGGTGAATTCCCAGTTTAGCAGAATCTGCGATCGCACGATTTGTTTCACGAATTCCCGTTCATTGTTGTCGGGGCGAATTTTACTCATAAGCCTTCTTGATAAACCCCCTAATCTAGGGAAATTCGCCGGATTTATCCTTAGAGGTTTACGGCTAAAATTATCGCAGCAATCGATAACTTGACTCAACCTTCCCTTGTCGATAATTTTGTCTAACTGAGAGTCACAGGACAGTTGTACCAAATGACACAATTTTTGGGTAAGAAAGGGTTGACCCCCTGTCCAATATAATATCGCTTCCAGCACTTTTCGTGGATGCTTAACCCTTCCTGCAAATCCTTTGGTTAAAATCAGCGCTTCATTGAGTTTAAACCCCCGTAATTCTATCGCTTTGCCAATATTAAACGGTGTTTTCGTTTTATCTTGGATTAAATCCGATGGGCTGGCTACTCCTAACAAGGCAAAGGTTAAACGCTGATAGCGTTGCTTCGTATCTCGTCCATTATAGTAGGATCGAATTAAGGCAAAGAAATCATCGGTGGGGAAGGATAAATTTAGGGTACTGTCGATTTCATCGATAAAAATGACTAAATTTTGAGGGATAATGTCTAGGACAACCGCTTCAATAAATTCTCCCAACCGCTGTACAGGTGATAAGGAGTCATGTTCATCCCACCACAGTTTCCATTTGACGCGATTCGCCAGTCGTAATTCACTGACTAAACGATAAGCAATTCCCTTGTACCATTGTTGTTCATTCGCCTGACTTCCAATTCGAGTTAAATCAACTACCGCACAGGCAATTCCTGCGGCTTCCAGGCGTTTTTGGGTGTTTACTCGTAAGCTGGATTTGCCCATTTGTCGGGAATTTAGCACGTAGCAAAATTCTCCGGCTTTTAATCCCTCATAGAGTTCTTTATCTGCTGAACGCATGACATAGCTTGTTGCATTTGGTGGTAAGCTTCCGCCTACATGATAGTCATTGGTCATTTGTCAAAACACTGATTTCACGGATTTATTGGGGAGATAGGGGTAGGAGGTGAGAGCTTATTGACACTGATTACACAGACAAGGAAAGTTCTCTCATCAAGATAGGATGATTAGGATTTTAAGTGTCATTGGTCATTTGTTATTATTCTCTGTTGCTTAAACCTTAATATCAATAATGGCGCAATCCTTGTAGTGGGTTTAGCGAAGCCATGCCGCAGGCTTTGCATCTTGCTCGCTACTAATACCCAATTTAAATGCATGACAGCTTACAAACCCTCCCCAAAATTCGCCAAGCGAGAGCCAAAATAGTCACGATAAAGCTCACATCTGATTGTTACTCTATTTCCGTTTAAATCTACCAATCCCAGACTTTCAAGCTGGTAGGCAAGTTTTGACGCTAATTCTACGCTATTGCTGGCAGCCACTACTTTTTTTAGCGCCGGAATTAATGCTGGATTTTCCTGCAATTCTAGCCAAATCTTGCGTAAATAATTTCCATAAATACCAGAATCTGTCGCCGCTTCATTTAATAGCTGTGTTAGAGTCGTATTCTGTAAGGTTTTGAGTTCAAATAACGCTTTTTTAATTAAGCCGGGATGTCCGCCTACCCGATTCATTAATAAACTGACATCAGCCTGATTGAATACCTGTCCATGCTTTTGGGCTAACTCAGTGACTTGTTCGGCGGTAAATTCTGGCAAAGAAACAGTTAATCCCACATTAAACGGCGAGTGATTGATATCTAGGGGAATATAAGCTTCCGTCGAATGAGAGACAATTAACCGCAGTTTCTGCCAATTATCCAGAATTTTACTATCCTCATGCCATGCCCGTAGCATACCAAAAAAGTCTTGAGCGATCGCTAAATGAGGAAAGAGGCGATCAACCGTATCCAAGCCTAAAACTAAGGGACTATCAATTTGCTCTAATAAATAGTCCTGAAAATAAGCCGAGCAGTTATCATTACTACTGAGATCCACATCCCAATATTCCTGAATTTGCAGCGGTTTTTGCAGTTGACGACTGACACTCATACACAACCAACGCAAAAATTGATCCAGATTTTTGACTACCGATTCTTCCGGTTGACATAAATTTAAATAGACTGGGTGATAACCTTGTTGTTTCGCCAAATTCAAAACTCTTGCCATTAACTCTGTCTTTCCCATTTGCCGAGATGCCTTAATCCGAAGTAACGCGCCCGGTGCAAAAAGACTTTGATAGCAACACAATTCAATTGGGGGGCGTTCTACATAAGGATAATTGGCGATTGGAGAGGGTGAACTTACCGCCGTTTTATTCATCCCCGTGGTGCCATTCCCTTGACAGAGAACATACCCTTTTTTTAACCAATCTCGGACTATCTTAAATTTTCCCTTTTTATCCGTATTAAGCTGAGGACAACTCCTCAGCAAATGAGTATACACCCCCTTCCCCAGTCGCCGTTGCAGCGTCACTTCACTAATATTCAAATCCTGTGCCACCTGGATATCCGAACGGGGTAAATTTCGCTCATCAAACCGAACCAAGAACGCTTGTCGCTCATCTTCTGCAAACAAATCATGAGTATCCGCGACTCGTTCTAGAAATGCATCCCACAACATATAGCTATTTTCCTGTAATCACCTGTAGGGGCGAGTTTAGCCTATAACCAGAGGATACCACCGATACCTTATCCACACCACCCACCCTGACTTAAGATGATGATACCTTTTGATACCTTTTGATACCTTTTGATACTTTCTGTAAATTCCCCACCGCTAGGTTAGCGGGCAAATTGATAGGTTGCGGGGGGTTAAGGGCAGTAAGTTTACTCTTTAATAAGGATAGTCAGAAAATCCACGAATTGGAGCGAGGCAAGCCTAATTTCGCCGGATTTCCCATTTTCCAAGGACAAAGGAAAAATGACAGATGACAAATACGAACCTGAGTTTGTATCGGTTTACAAATAAAACGCTAACCCCTGTACACTATGCAGTATTCTAGTCGTAGGGTGCGTTAGCGAAGCGTAACGCACCAGGTTCGCTCCAGCCCCGTCATGAAACCCAACAGAATTTAGGGCTAAAGCCCTGACTCCATAACAGTTTAAGGAGAAACCCATGTCTAATCGTAATACACTATTAATTAGCGCAAAACTGATTAGTTTAATCGCTGCAATGGGCTTAATTTTGCCCACAGGAGAAGCCGCCCAAGCCGCCACATTACGAGCCTTAAATGAAGGCTCCATTCTCAGTATCTTTGAAGAATGTCTCAACGATGGCGGCGCACTTGATCCGGGGAAAAAACCCAGACCCAAACCTAGTGATGACGCCCCCTGGGATCATAGTCAAGATTCCCCCAATGATGGCGTTGATGGCGATATCGTTGGCGGCAAAGATAATCGCTATGAACTCTACGGGATGTCTGTCAAAGAAACCGTTGATAGCATTTTGGTTGTCCTCAATGGCAATATGCCCTTAACCGGTGTAGAGGGAACTGACGCGGATGACGGGAATACGGGTTGGGGTGATTTATTCATCAACTTGACTGATCAAGACTTTACCACCGCCAGTGACGCGGGTGATTTATTTGCCGTTCGTTTCTCTCCCAACAGTGATTCCGGCGCACCCGAAGTGGGTCTATACGCCAATGTTACCGCCAAAAGTGTTACAGGAGAAAACAATGGTTTTAGCAGCATAGAAGCCTATAATAATGCTGTGGTTACCCGAGACTGTATTCCCGGTTTATGTGAACCCAGTTTCGGGGATTTACCCGCCACAACAACCTATTTTGATCAAGGTCAAAGTCTCAACTCTATTGCATCGGGAGAGTTTATTGCCGATATTATATATCTGAGTGATTCTGATTTAATAACGGCAGGTTACGACTTAAATCAGTTTGATGGCAATCACAATATTGCCTTTAAATTTGACAAATCCGGTATTTGCGAACGGGATTACTGTGAATCTGTACCTGAACCAGGTACAGTTTTTGGTTTAGGCACCGTAGGCTTAATTTTTGTTAGTCAACTTCGCAAACGTCGTCGGATGTAAACAAATTGTAGAGACGTTGCAGGCAACGTCTCTACTAACCGTCATTCATGACAGTTTCCAAGGAGGGATAAAGACCATAATTTTAATTCGGCAAATTGTACAACAAGCGCTCACCAATGGTTATCTTAGCGTTGAAGCAGAAAACCAACTCCGACAATTACTCCAAACCACAAAATATGGCTTAGAAGACATCAACGCCTTTATGAAATTGCAACAAGCGGTAATTGCGGGGATGGTGAGGCAAAAGTCGCGAGAATTGAGCGCAGAAACATAAGATAGGGCGCAGGTTGGGAATAGGGCGCACGTCGGTGCGCCCCTACTCTTAAAACAGGTTGAATAGATTCATCAATACCATAGATTTTTGACCCAAAAGTTTCTGCCTATTTGTAGGGACACGACACTGTCGTGTCCTTATATAGTGTTTTCATTTGAGATGTGAAACTCAATAGGCAACAGCAGGAGAAAGCGGCGTCTGTTTTTTTTGTCCTTACAGGACTTACTAAATTGAATTTAACTGACTGGTATGCTGGTGGGCAATGCCCATCCTACTGACTTGGTGGTTGTTATAGCTTACCCTCTAAGCTGTTCGGCATTCAAAACTTAATGTCAACAATGACGAAATCCTTGTAGTGCGTTTAGCGAAGCCATGCCGCAGGCTTTGCATCTTGCTCGCTACTAATACCCAATTTAAATGCATAACCGCTTACTCAACCGATGAGCAAATGAACCTCCCCAAAGTTGGGTTGTGATACCTCCTGATACCTTCTGATAGCTTTTGATAGCAATAACCCGATTGAAGTTGATACCTAACGGGGGGTTCTGCACCCAGAAACCCCTTTTTAATGGACATAGTTCTCGATCATGATTTTAAGGAAACGAATTCTATGAACCGTTTAGAGGTATCGACAAGCAAACCAACAGCCACTCAACCATCTCCAGCATCCAGCACCAAGGCGCGATCGCACAATGGTGTTTTTCGATGGCTGACGAGTTTTTGGAATGGTTTATTCGGGTCAAAATCACCCCCTGATCACCAATCCCTGGATGACAAGTCTCCAATATTGCTACAAGCCTTTATCCTCGAACCCATGTACACTCCTAGTGGTTTAGTGGATGGCATCGATGAGACACCCGACTTAGCAACAATGGATATTGATACCCCTGAACTCCCAGAATTGGGTGAGGATTGGGATATCTCAGACGGGGAAAGTCAAACCTCTAGCAATATGGATGGGGATGTCGATTTAACCCTGGAAGATACGGCTGATAGTAGTGCCGAAACGACGCCAGAGACACCACTGTTAACCGATCAACTCGAAGACATTCCCTTTATCAATCCTACCTTTGAGTCTGGCACATTCACCGTCGGTGAAACTGGGGAAGTAAGCATTGATTTCCTCTTTGATGGCGGGGGTTATCAAGGCGAACTGGCTATCTTTAGCTTAGATGGCATGGATGAATTTGAACCCGGTTCAGAAGAATTTATCCAGGAAGCCGCCTCTCGTGCATTGAGTGATTCAGAATTAGGTCATGTGGTGATATCTGACCAAACTGAGGGGGCGCGGTTCGTTGGAGAGTTAGGAGAAGGTGACCGAAATTCTGGGGAGTATTTGGGAGTTCAGACAGTCCAAATGCGTCCAGGGGATGAATTTGGTTTCATGCTGGTTCCCAATAATACAGTACAACGGGTGTTTGATAATCCCGATGTGGGAGGGGCGGCGCGTCCCCTATTTTCCATGGCGACAGCGAATCCAGATGATGGGTTTCATGTCGGGCAAATTGCCGATGTCACGGGGGATGGTAGCACGTTTGTGATGGAAGATTTGCGGGTGGATACGAAGTCGGATGGGGATTATAACGATGTTATTTTCCAGGTGCGCGGGGCGACGGGTGAAGCGGCTTTAATGGATGAGGTGATTGAGTCTGGAAAGGATTGGCGGGAGACGGATTTGGGTCAAGCGTTGATTGATTATGCCGAACCTTATATTACGCCGGATACGCCTGATGATGGCGGACTATTAACGGATGAATTAGTCGGGGAATCGCCAACCGATGACATCCCAGTCGATGAGAGTGAAATTGTTACCGAACCGACAACTGAAGAATCAACGGATGTTGTTATCGATGAATCTGTTAACAATAGTGAAATTGTCACCGAACCCACGACTGAAGAATCAACGGATGTTGTTATCGATGAACCTGTTAACACCAGTGAAATTATCGCCGAACCCACAACAGATCCTGAACTGGCTGAACCTGTCCGGAATGAGTTTCCCCAGGAAAATCAGCCGTTAGTCGGCATTATTGATACAGGTTTCAGTGACAATAATCCTGATATTGACTATAGCCGAATCAGTTTAGGGCAAGACCGGATTGATGGCGATAATAACCCTCTGATGGAAGCTGGTGAGGGGAATGAACATGGCACTCATGTGTTAGGAATAATTGGGGCGACTCAAGATAACGATATTGGCGTTGAAGGGATTAATGATGATGCGCCAATTTGGGTTGGGCGTGCTGTGGGTTCCGGTCAATGGGCAGAATCATTAGTTGAATTTGTTGATGCGGCTCAAGAATCGGGTCAACCCAATGCTGTGGTTAATCTGAGTATGGATTTAACCCAAATTGATGCGGATGGAAACGTTACCACTCGTTATGAGTTTACACCTCAAGAACGATCCGCGATTGAGTATGCGCGTCAAAATAATGTCATGCTGGTGGTGGCGGCGGGAAATGATGGCGGGGTGATGTCCGCGTTGGGACAAGCCTCTCAAGAGTTTGACAATATTATTACGGTTGGTGCAGCCGAACAGTTTGACCCGAATACATCAGTTTGGAAAGGATTTGAGCGGAGTGACTTTTCGAGCTACGGTAACGGTTTAGACATTATGTCTAACGGGGGGACAATTGACAATCCCACCCTATCATTGACGGATGAAGGTGTAGGAACAATGGCGGGAACCTCGGTAGCGACTGCCAATGTGACGGGAGCCGCATCGCAAATTTGGGCGGCGAATCCTGAACTGAGTTATCGTCAAGTGATTGATATTCTCAAGGATACAGCAACGGATTTAGGCACACCCAACTGGAACTCAGAAACGGGTACAGGGTTGCTGAACATGGCGGCGGCTGTAAATCTGGCGAAGGCAACGCAGCCAGAAACGCATTATGCTCCCTCCAGTCTCATTCCTGAAAGTTGGAGTGGGGAAGGAAAAGTTACACCAGGGGAACGGGCAGTATCGACTCCCTTTATGGGTAAATACTATGACTGGGTTCCTTATACCATTCAATCCGGTGATACGCTCTCGGAAATTGCTCTCCGGACAATGGGGAATGGTTCTGCCACTTACTACAATTTTATTGCTCAACATAATGGGATTGCTAACCCCAATCTTATCTATCCGGGTAGTACCATTGAGATTCCCCAAGAAGTTCCTGCACCTGCTCCACCACCTAGCGAGAACCCTGGAGATAATAATACTCCCATTTCCTTTACAGGTCGAATCATTGCCACCATTGGCGCAAATGTTCGCTCTGGACCGAGTACAGGGAATTCTCTTGTGGGAACCCGAAACTATGGTGAAGTAGTTACCTTTGATCAAGTCGCGACGGGTGAGTTTATTTCCTTCCCTAGCTTAGGAACAGCAACAGACAAATGGTACAAAATACAGGGAAGCAATGAGTGGATTTCAGCGGCGATTGTTAATGGTAGCCCCGACAATTCGCTCAATGAACCTCCCGCCCGTCCCGGTGAACAGCAACAGTATATTATTAAGTCTGGAGATACCCTTTGGGGGATTGCCCAGCGATACTTAAACGATGGTAGTCGCTGGCGGGAAATTACCAAAGCCGATGGTAGTACGTTTACTGAGGCGGAAGCGCGGCGACTGCAAGTTGGGATGTCAGTTTATTTACCTGTCGGTTATACAACGGGTCCAGGAACACCTGTTACACCTCCTCCTGATCCCGAACCACAACCTACATCTTGGCAACATCCTCTTCCCGGTTATCCGGTAACAAGTGAATTTGGTTGGCGCGATGAATCTGCATGGGGTGGAGATAATTGGCACAATGGGATTGATTTAGGTACTTATGGAACTACTCCACCTGTTAAAGCAGCTAAAGGCGGTACAGTTGTCATAGCAAGTTATGGTTGGAATGATGGTTATGGTAACTACATCAAAATCGATCACAGTAATGGTCTAGAGACGCGCTATGCACACTTGTCCAGTATCAATGTTAGTCCTGGACAGACAGTAAATGCAGGAACTCACATTGGTAATATAGGTAATACAGGTAACTCCACTGGGCATCACCTCCATTTTGAAATCCGTGTCAATAACTCAGCACAAAACCCCAGGAACTATATTGATTTTTAGTGGGTTTAACTACTACTAAGGTTTTTCTGATGTACTAACTGGCGAAAAAAAGGCGATCGCACCTCCTCTATCCCCAGCGTGCGATCGCCCTCTCCCTCCCGGTTAGCGCCAATCCCTGATCAAAAGAGCGATCGCCTAAAACACACCTCCATTTTGAGCCAGGGCGGGTTTTGTTGAAACGTGATCACAAACATCAAAATTAAACGCCTAAACCCGCCCCTACAAATACCTGGACTCCCACGCGATCGCATCCCCTCTATTCCCAGAATGCGATCGCCCTCCCCCTCCCGGTTTGCACTAATCCCTGATCAAAAGAGCGATCGCCTAAAACACACCTCCATTTTGAGCCAGGGCGGGTTTTGTTGAAACGTTATCACACAAATCAAAATTAAGCGGCTAAACCTGCCCCAACAAATACCTGGACTCCCACGCGATCGCATCCCCTCTATTCCCAGAATGCGATCGTCCTCCCCCTCCCAGTTTGCACTAATTCCTGATCAAAAGAGCGATCGCCTAAAACACACACCTCCATTTTGAGTCAGGGCGGGTTTTGTTAAAACGTGATCACAAACATCAAAATTAAACGGCTAAACCCGCCCCTACAAATACCTGGACTCCCACGCGATCGCACCTTCTCTATCCCCACCCTGCGATAGCGAAGCGAGTAGAGCCTACAGCAGATCGCCCAACTCCCCCGATTAACGTCCAACATCACAACCTATCAGAATACAACCCCATACCCCTAAAAATGTTAAAAACCCGACCCCAAAACCACCACTTTTTTTTACTATTTCCTAACATCTTCGGCTTCAAAGGTGGAGTACAAGTTTACTCAATCTTCCTCCTACAAGCCTTACAGCAGTTGTATCCCAAAGCTAACTATGATATCTTTCTCAAATACGATCGCGAAACTCCCGACAACCCCCCATTCTTAAGCCAAACCCGCTTTCACTGCCTCGGCAATTGGTCTCGATTCTTACAAACCCTTCTGCTCACTCTCAAAACCATCAGCTTCGGTATCTGGCAACAACCCACCGCCCTTATCACCACCCACCTCAACTACAGCATCCCCTGCTACTGGCTCAAATGTTTAACCGGAACCCCTTACTGGGTTATCGTCCACGGTTTAGAAGGATGGAACCTCTCTCATCCCCTGCGCCAGAAAGCATTACGCCATGCTGACAAAATAATTGCCGTCAGTCATTATACCCGCGATCGCCTGCTCCAAGAACAACGACTCAACCCCGCCCAAATCTCCGTTCTACCCAACACCTTTGCAGCGACTCAGTTCCAACCCACCCCCAAACCCGATTACCTACTCCAACGCTACAGACTCACAAAAGACCAACCCGTCATCCTCACCGTCACCCGCCTAGGGCGTTCTGCATCCTACAAAGGCTACGACCAAATTCTCCGCGCCTTAGTCGAAATCCGCCGCCACATCCCCAACATCCACTATATTCTGGCAGGCAAAGGAGATGATCGTCCCCGAATTGAAGCCCTCATCGCCCAGCTTAACTTACAACAGTCTGTCACCTTAGCCGGATTCGTCCCCGACGCCGAACTGTGCGACCATTACAACCTCTGTGATATCTTTGCCATGCCCAGCCAAGGAGAAGGATTTGGCATTGTTTATTTAGAAGCCCTCGCCTGTGGAAAACCCGTCTTAGCCGGAAACAAAGATGGAGCCGTTGATCCCCTAGTTCATGGCAAATTAGGCTGTTTAGTTGACCCTTTAAATGAATCAGCAATTGCCCGAAATCTCCGACAAATTTTACAAGGGACTTACCCCAATCCCCTACTATTTCAACCCGAACTATTGCGACAGGAAACCATTCAACGATTTGAATTCGCTCAGTTTAGCCAAACCCTAACAACCTTAACCCAAACGCTTCGGCGTCATCAATTTCAATCTCCTGCTGTCCCGATTAAAACTGTTGTTACAGAAAACCATTAAACCCTGGCAAATTGAGTGAACATAAGTGGTCGGACAAAAGAAAACGGCACGCTTATTAAGTGCAAGTAAATCGCCCTCAAACCCTTACTGTTCCCTGTTCCCTTAGCGGTAGGGTGCGTTAGTCGGGAATAAATTTCGGACTTAATCAGTCAATTAAAAAGCCCGACGTAACGCACCAAATTTACACGGAGAGAATCAACCCGGTTTCGGTCTTTTCCTCAAATGTGATCGCACCTCCTCTATCTCCACCCGGTGATCGCCCTCCCCCTCCCGGTTTGCACTAATTCCTGATCAAAAGAGCGATCGCCTAAAACACACCTCCATTTTGAACCAGGGCGGGTTTTGTTGAAACGTTATCAATAACATCAAAATTAAAGACTAAACCCGCCCCTACAGAAATTTTACATAATCAGTTGTAGCTATGATCAAGACAATGTATCTACCCTCCAACACTCGCAATACTAGAAGGGAAACCTCTCCCCCAACCCCTCTCCTGCAAGGAGAGGGGAGTAAGAGTTCCCGATCATCAAGTAATACTCCCCGATCATCAAGTAATACTCCCCAATTATCAAGTAATACTCCCCCCTTCCCTTGCAGGGAAGGGGGGCTGGGGGGGTTAGGTTTTCCCATCCGAGTGATATCACCAACCCCCCTAATCCTTACCTCTATTTTGTCACTTTGAGGTTGATATCTGGGCGAAGCATTATTGAATAAATCTTTTACATCCGTAGTAACATTTTGTCAAGAATGCTTCGTACATAAAAAAATCCGCCAACAATCGTAACGTTTATCCGAAACCAACAAACTATGGATAACAACTGGATTTGTCCCGATATAACACCCTACTGGAAACTCAGCCAACAACGAGACTCCAGCCAATTCATCCTCCACACCCCAAATAACCACCATCACCATCAATTCTCCCCCACTGAAGCCCAAGCCTTGCGCTATTTCACTGGACACTATACCGTCAATCAAATCCAACAGAAACTCGGCGAAACCCTCCCCCCCAATTTCGTCACACAACTCCTGCAAAAATTAATCACCCTCAACATCCTCACCCTAGACCCCTCCCACCTAAATCAGCCCAATCCTACCCCATCCTCCCACCCAAATCCCAATTCCCCCCATCTCAAATCCAGCCTGCAATGGATTCAACACACCGACAACTATTGGATACTTCGTAACCCCGAAGATAGAACCTTTCTCCAACTCAACAATCAAACCAAAACCGTCATTAATGAACTCGAACATCTCTCCCCCAATGCTATCTGCCAAACCTATAACATTCCCCCTAATCAACTGCGAATCCTCCTCCAACAACTCGCCGCCACCGCCATGCTAGAAGGAACCAAATCCCCGAAACCCCGCCGAGGTAAATTCACGCCCTTACAACTCTTATATTTCCGCATTCCCCTGTTTAATCCTGATCCTTGGTTAAGCCGTCATGTTGAGAACCTGTCCTGGATTTGGACAAAGCAGTTTGCTCTCACATTAGGTCTATTTTTAATCGTTTCCCTAATCATTGGACTGCACCAACGCCAGGAAATTTTAGCCATTGGACAAAAACTAATCACCACACAAGGTAGCAACTTATTTCTCCCTTTTATCCTCCTCGCCTTACTGGTTGTTTCCCTCCATGAACTCGGTCATGCTTTCACCCTAAAACATTATGCCAATCAAGTCCCTCACCTGAACCTGCAAGTCTCAGAAATGGGAGTATTTTTCATGTTTCTCATGCCTGCGGCGTATACAAATACCAGTGATGCCTATTGTCTAGTCAAACACTATCAACGAGTTCTGGTTGTCGCCGCTGGGGTTCTCTGTCAACTGATTATTGCCGCGATCGCGCTTTGGTTATGGAATGGTTCTGTATCCGAAAGTTGGCTATTTACCACCAGTTATCTATTAATGGGGGCGGCATTATTTACCGTTGCCCTTAACCTCAATCCTTTGGCTAAATTTGACGGCTATTATCTCGCCGTTGCCTTAACTGGAATTAACAATTTACGCAGTCGTTCATTTAAATTTTACGGCAATCTACTGCGACGAAAACCGATTCAAGAACGTCCCCGCGACGCCTGGATTCTGGCAGCTTATGCCCCATTTAGTTTTCTCTATTTGCAATTCGTTTTCGGATTTATTCTCTATCGAGTCATCGGCTGGAGTTTTGCCAATATTCCGACTCTGGCGATGAGTTTGTTGGTTCTCTGGGCGATTTATTTCTATTTCCCCCGCGATCAATGATTGGTATTTATGCGGCGTTGAGTCGGGGCGGGTTTAGTTCCATCAGGGTGAGAGACGAAAGGATAATCGTGAAACCCGCCCCTACAGGAAAACAAAATTATTGTTAAGCTATTTGGCATTTAAACCTTAATATCAATAATGGCGCAATCCTTGCCGTAGTGCGAGCATCTTGCTCGCTAAATCAAACATCTTGCTCGCTAAATCAAACATCTTGCTCGCTAAATCAAGCATCTTGCTCGCTAAATCAAGCATCTTGCTCGCTAAATCAAACATCTTGCTCGCTAAATCAAGCATCTTGCTCGCTACATTGAGCATCTTGCTCGCTACTAATACCCAATTTAAATGCATGACAGCTTACCTCTGGGTAAGGTGAGAAATGATAATAATGACACCCGCCCCGACAGAACAATTAAATTGAGGATTATTTCATCATGAACCCTTCCATTAATTCCCGCCAAAATCAACTCAAAGTTGTACCCCCACAACCTAAATCCCCGGTACAACCCGCCTCAGATTCACCCGCTTTGCCCAAACCAGAAAAACGCCCTTCTGTTAACCTAAAAAAATGGCTCCTAATTACCGCAATTATGGCAGGTGTCGGATACGTTACCTTTATCCCCGAATTCCCCCACTCAGTACGCGGAGAAGCCGATATCACCTCTACCTCCAACGCCCGCCAAGATGTTACCTTAAAAGTAGCGGGTGTGATTAAACAAATCTATGTCAAACCCAATCAACCTGTCCGCAAAGGTGATAAACTCGTACAACTAGAAAGCCAGGAAATCGAAAGCGCGATCGCTAATGCCCAAACTGAACTGGGAAAAGCCCAATCCGCCCTACAAGACGCCTTGCGATTAGTCGAAGATTTACGGGCAAACCAGGCGGAAATGCTAGTCTTAGAAAATAATGCCCGTCAAGCGGTGAATAGAATCCAACACGAACTGGCTAGCATCCGCCAAGGCAATTCTCCCCCCCAAATTCAAGCATTAGAACGGGATATTCAAGGACTTTACCAGAAAAAAGAACAACTTTCTGCCAGTCTCACCCTTCGCCAGCAGCGTCTGAAAACCATCAAAGCCGTGAACCAAGAAGCGGGAAGTTCTGTAATTCCAGCGATTCGGGTTGATGAACTTCTAGATGATACCTATAGCCGCCAAGGGGAACTGGCTGAACTTACCAGTTTAATTAGCAGAAAACAAGCCCAAATTCAATCCATTGTCAAGGAACTTAACGATAAATTAACCCGCGCCCAAGCGGAATTAAACGCCGCCACCGCCGCCAGAATATCCGTCCAGGAAAACCTGAACGCCGCCCAACTTGTGGTTAAGGATCGTCAACGACAAATCCAGGAATTAACCGCAGAAGTTCAGCGCCAACTCTCCCGACGAGATCAGCTAATTTTAGTCGCCGATACAACGGGAACCATTACCACCGAAGACTTAGACTTACTGGAAAATACCTGGCATCCTGCGGGTGAAAAAATCATGGAAATTGTTGATTTATCTGACTTAACCGTCATTGCCAAGATTCGCCAAGAAGATGAAAAATTTATCCTCCAAGGCGATCAAGTCAAGTTCTACAAACAAGGAGAACTACAACCCTATACCACGGCGGTAGAAAATATTTCCTCAGCCCTGCAATCCGATGAAAACCAAATCAAACCCATCTGGACAGTACGACTTTCGATTGCCAATGATCATACGAATCCGATGAAACCGGGAATGACAGGCTATGTCTCTATCGAAACGCGATCGATGACCCTATTTGCTAAACTCAAACATGAAGTTCTCAAAGTTGTGCGTCCGATTTTTATCTAAAATTGTTTGATCATAACCATCTCTGGGGTTTGAACCGTCTCCTGGACATTCAATCAATTGATCAGTTAGCTTGGATATACAACTTTTTTCCATCTGCAAGCAGGAATAGCCTATGAATCCGCAGCAATTCGTTAAAGGTATTTGTCTCGGCTTGGCAACAATAATACCCTTGGGGATAATCGGCACTCACCCCGTTATCGGGCAAACAGGGATAAACCTAAGTACATTTCGTAACACAGCCTTGTCTCAGCACAATACCTATCGGAACACCCATAATAGTCCAGATATGACCCTGAGTAATTCCCTGAACAACAGCGCTCAAAACTGGGCGAATTATCTGGCAAGCAATGGTGTTTTAAAACACAGTAACTCGGATGCAGGAGAAAACCTCTATGTTTCGTACACGACAGCATCCTCTGTAGACGCCGCTACCCTGGCGAACCAAGCGGTTACAAATTGGTATAACGAGGTTTCAGACTATGACTATGCCAATCCAGGATTTTCTTCGGAGACAGGGCATTTTACCCAGGTGGTGTGGAAGAATAGCACCCAATTAGGATGTGGTGCGGCACGGGGCGTCAAAACCATTCAAGGGACTCAGTATAATGCCTTCTATGTGGTTTGCCAATATTCGCCTGCGGGTAATGTGATTGGGCAGTTTCCAGAGAACGTTATGGCACCGTAATTATTCTGACTTCACGGGATCTGGAAAACCTCTCTCCAAACCTCTCTCCTGCAAGGAGAGAGGCTTTTAATTCTCCTCCTTTCGTGCAAAAAAAAAGTCAGATTGATATTCCTTCTTTCAGTTAAACCAGACTATGAAACTCGCTAACGTATCAACAGACACCCTGGAAAAAATTAAATCTGTGCGCTGGGACAGAATTATTGAAAAGCATGAAGGTCCCGAAAAATGGGAGTCGGTTCTCAGATATTACGAACCCGAATTTATGGAAATTGAGGGGCGTTGGGTACTTCTGCCTATCGAGCGAGAGCATCATGCCAATATCACGATTATCCGTTCAATTTGGAGTGCGGATGGTAATTCACTGACGTTGTTTTTCAAAGACACTACCTATGATGATGACCCCTTTTTCTCTGGCTATATAGCTGTTTGCGATAAGGTGAAAGATGAAGATTTCTTTTTGGCAATTTTATATCATGAATGGTTTATGATTGAACGAACAGATGTTTTTGAGTTATGAGCGATGATTTCGTCACCACGTTGAGCAAATTCTTCTTTGCTGTATCGGGGTTGTCGGACTACCATTGGAATGATCTTGTTTCAGCTTGACGCCTCTATTTTAGCTTAGATGATAACCCGATAGAAATAAGTCCAGATAAGTGAAAATTAGCTGATGGTTCCCCTTCTCCCATGAAGCAAAATAGGACTTACGCAAATTGACGGCACAGGCGCTACCTGTAGGGGCACGGCATTACCCATTGGTGTCAACTTAATGTGAAAAGTTTTCCCTATAAGACTTTGAATCTCATCGTTTTAATCTTAACCCCCCTTAATCCCCCCGGTGCTTTGGGGGGAAATGTTCCCTCCCCTTGATAAGGGGAGGGTTAGGGTGGGGTAGAGTCAAGGTATTGCTTGGGTTTTTCCGCTTAAGTTAACACCAATGGGTATTGCCATGTCCCTACTATATGAAACCCGCCCCTACAAAAGGGTGGATTTAGTGACATTAAGGTGACAAAAGATTTATACCAAATTAGGGTTAGCAACCCCCTTTTATAACCCAGTCCGCGTAGGCGGACTTTGTTTGTGTAGCAGCGATTTTAATCGCCGTGGTAAAAGGGGGTTACTAACGATGATGTTGGGTTTTGTTCCTCAACCCAACCTACAAAGATGACATACTTCCGATTTTAATCGCCGTGGGAAAAGTTACAAACATCTATGCAGGTAATGTCCAAATTAAATAGGATGCCCATATCGCCGCCACCACAGCCAGAATCACTAACCATAACGGATAATGAGCGCGACTGATTTTCCCATCTGATGTACTCAACATCTCCACATCAATCCAAGGCGTCACCCCCCGTCGAAACCAACCCATTACCGTCACCGATTCACCGACTAAATCACTAGGGCGAGTTCCCAGAGGGAGTAAGTTACCCAGAGAACCTAAAATTGAAAAGTAATGCAATTTAACTAACCCACTATCGGTTTCAATAATTAAATCCACGCCTAACCAATTCTGCAATCCTCGCCGCCCTAAAAGTTTACCTGTAAATTCCACAGGTTGATGAGTAGAGGGTAACGCATTCGGATCAGCTAGCATTTGTTCCAAGCTGGGTTGGTGACGAATCGCCGCAGGTTTGATATCGGGAAAGTAACGATTAATCCAGAGAATAATACTTAAACTAAAGGCTATTAGGATACAAGCATCCAGAAATGATCCGGCGTTGTGTAACCAGATTAGCCGCCAGAATCCAGTTATCCACCAGCGAGATAGCCAATCACTGAGAATACCGAGTAACCAGAACCCAATTCGCAGTACAACACCGACAACGAATCCGGTTAATAGAACACTTTGAAATAAGGGAAAGGCTTCATAACTGGCGATAAGTTTCAACCAGCGTGTTTTATTATCCCGTATTGGCGGTGGTGGTATGGGTAAATCTAATTCTGTACCTAGTTTCCAATGAAGAGCATAACGAGCGCACAAATGCAAGCGATCGCCTAATAATGGATGCGCGGCTGTGATAATTAACCAGTGGCGGTAAGGGTTGGTACATTCCCACTGTAAAACCCGTTCAAAGGGAACATGAGGCGAACAACTGCTTAAAAGTAATCCTTGTCGGTATCCTACAGGTAAGACTAAATCAAAGCTTTCCCACAAAGGGCGGGTTTGTTCGGCTTGATGGATTGCATGACTCATCCCTAAGCCGATTTTCAATAGCGCCCGGGTTAAGCCATTGGGATTTCCAGTGGTTTCTATCGCCACGCGATCGCTATAGTAAATTCTAATCCGGGAAAACCATAGCAGGGGGAGACGCAGTAGCCAGTAAGTGGCGTAACCTAAGCTGGAAATAATACTGCTAATTCCTAAACACAAAGGCGGTAACACTCGTTGGGTGGCGGGGTATTTGCGCCGAATCCATTCCGCTAACTGTTCTCCCCCTTGAGCAACATATAAATAAAGGAGATAGGGAAACTGGAGAATTAAGGTTCCCAGAGAACTTAAGATAAAGTCCCAGTGAACAATATGCCCTAACTGAGCCGCATAAATCGTGGCGACTTCATCTTCCGCCAGTTGTGATAAAAGTCCTTCACTGACGACAATTCGGGCGGTGCGCGGTAAATTCCCATAAGCTATCGCTAACGGCGCTTCTGTGGGTAAAATACCCAACGTCGGTAACGGTAAACGGCGTTGACGACAAAACCGTTGGATCACTTTAGCCGATTCTGAGGATCGCGCCGAGAGTTGGCTGACGGAGAGTGGTTCTAATCCATACACCTGTCTTAATAGCCAATCCATTAACCAGGGAGAGACGATTAGCGTCACAATCGCCAAAACAACTAAAGCTGGAGTTGGATCACGGTAGAACCATTGAATGGGTGATAATAGCGGCAATTGCACCAAAATAGTATTGGTGGTTGCCATCAGAAACTTTAGCCAGAAACGCAGCACCCAAGCAAACGCGATCGCACTTCCAATCCCAATTAACCCCAATTGCCTTAATTTCGGGCGTTTGAACGGACGCCAGTTTTCTGCACGCCCTAAGTTGCGAAACCGAGGGCTGGGGGAAAAGACAGAGGGCGCGGAAGGGGGTGTGAACGCAACCGGGAGTTGGGATGAGGGTTGAGAGGGAGGAGGTTGATTTCCCGGAGACTGTTGCTGCGATTTGCCCCCTGTAAACAGGCGTTTAGCCGAATCGGTTAACCGCTGTTTAATCGTTCCCGGTTTAGTTGGGGAGGAAGGCGAGTTGAGAGGAACAAATCCGGTGGGATTCGCTGAAGTGTCTGCTTCTGGCGTAAACCCCGTCTGATTCGCTGGCGGGGGGGATTCCGCCATGAGTTCCGGTAGGGTATTTGTTGCCCATTGTTGCACCTTGGGATTGGGATCTTGGGTAAGGGTTTGGCAAAGCGCGATCGCATTTTGGATATCACCCCGGCGGCGATAAGCCTTGACGAGGGCGACACTGGCGCGGGAGATAATGGCTTCATCTAACTCAAATTCGCACACACCTTCCAGGTGTGCGATCGCCAGATCGTAATTGCCCTGTTTAAGAGCCGCTAAACCAGCATCAAGGGAGGGATTGGGTACAGATGCCATAATCGTTACACTAACCCTGCTCTTTTACAATAATCTGTCATGCCGAGAATGTTTCATCCGGCGGATCAATCGTGGATTTGAGCGGTACAGGTTATACAGTTACTGTAGCACCAGGGGGTAGCAAGGATTGGGCAGAGGAGGATTGTCAAGATTGTCATCTTCGATAAGGAATTGTTGAATTCTAACTGCAATGCTGTAAAAACATAACAACCTGTAGGGTGTAGGCTGTAGGGGCGAGTCGCTGCACAAATGTTTGGTGCGAGAATTAACCTATCTCGACTCGCCCCCGTCTAAATGTATGGGGTTTCAGATGATAACCGACGGAGGGCGACCCGACATAATTAAGGGTTGGGTGATGTTAATTGGTTACGTATCTTTGCCCCTACGGTGTTTTATCTTAATCAAAAATACCCGAATTTGACCGGGTAATTAATAGTTGGCTATACCCGAGGCAGGGCGACCCGATATAATTAAGGGTTGGGTGATGTTAATTAAATTCGGCGGGTCGCCCCTACAGGGGGAAAAACCGATAAAATTAAGAATTGGGTGGTGTTAATTGGTTACGTATCTTTGCCCCTACGGTGTTTTATCTTAATCAAAAATACCCGAATTTTACCGGGTCTTTAATAATTGGCTATACCCGAGGCAGGGCGACCCGATATAATTAAGGGTTGGGTGGTGTTAATTAAATTCGGCGGGTCGCCCCTACAGGGGTGTGACACGATAAAATGATGAATTCTCCTATTGTAGAAACTCTAAAGGAGAATCAGTCGTCTTCGCACAAGATGCCAACGACGACTCACAGTGGGAATTGTATAATAATGAATCAAACTGCCCAAGGTATTCCCGGCTTACCTGATCTCACCCATCCTCAAGAGTTAATTCAGTTTGGAGAACAGCTACTCAGTTCATTCCTAACCCTAGCCTTACTGGTTGGCGCGTTAGGAATCGTGATTGCCATGATTGGTGCTGCATTGCGCCGCACTCAACCGGAACAATCGATTTTTATCGGGGAATGGGTTGTCCGCTATTCTCAACTTTTACGAGTATTATTGCATGGAATAGTCGTCGTTGTTCTGTTAGTGGCGGGATTTTTTCTCTGTTCCACTTTGGGAAATCGTTACCACCATTGGGAACAAGCCCAAGTCGCGGAAATTGCAGCAACTGTGGCGGGGGAACGGTTGGAACAATCTGCGCCGCAAGTTCGCTATGTGGTAGAGGAACCGTTTACCTACAATCAGCAAATTAATGGCAGAATTGTTCAGGTGGAAGATACACAAGAAGTCAGTCGCTTGTTAGCCTTGGCAGGGTCTGAAATTCAGGTGACAATTGATCAAATCCGCAATTGGCAGGATCAGACGAATCATTACCAGATTGACTTTACGGCTACGTATCAGGTTACTAATACTCTGGCAGAAACGCAAGAACTATTTTTTGAGATTTCACCACCCTACGGTTATTCATTATTACAAAATTTCCGAGTCGAACAGCAGGGAAGGCGACTCGAACCGACAAATCCAAATAACTATAGTTTTCCGTTGCGTTTAGAACCGGGGGAAGAGACGGAATTTCAGGTAACCTATCAAGCCCAAGGCGCACCGCGCTGGGTTTACAATGCAGGGGGACAGTTACTATCTAATTTTCGCCTCACCATTGATGCTAATTTTCCCCAGGCGGATTTTGCCAGTGGGATTATACCCACCCAAATGCAGAATCAGGGAGAGGGGACGGTGTTTACTTGGCTGTTTGAGGATAATGTATCGGTTCGCAATCCGTTCGGTGTGTTTACCGCAACCAATCCGATTACAAATACTGGGGTAATTCCGCGTCTGTTGTTATTAGCGCCAGGATTATTTTTGTGGTGGATATTGTTACTCTATCTCTCCCTACCCTTGAGCCTACGGAATGTTGCGATCGCAGGGGGTGTATTTTTTGCTAGTTTGCTAGCCTTGACTTATTTTAGCCGGATTATCGATGCAAGGTTAGCGTGGACAGGAATTTCGTTGGTAGTGTTGGTATTGGTTTGGGGATTAGGACGCGATCGCCAAACGTCACTGGCGGCGATAGTGTGTACGATCGCGGGTATGGTGTTACCGATTTTAGGGTTACTTGTACCCTATAGTGGCTTAACCTTGAGTTTGGCGGGATTGCTATCAATAGTATGGTTAGCCGTCCTAAATTGGTATGGTGTTCAATTAAAGAAATCCTAGGGGAACATGTCAGGGACAGCATAAAACCTTATTGTAGGTCAACATACACCCAATCCTAGTTTAGTGATCCGATAGTCCCATTCATGGGTGCGGAGATTTTAGCTGGATTGCGGTTTGAAAAAGCTTTGATACGTCGGTTTTTTCGGGAGGACATCATGCGCGAGTCAGTTATTTATCAAGATATCTTGCAACAAGGAAGACAACAGGAAGCCCTTTCATTAGTCATGCGCCAACTCAATCGGCGGCTAGTGCAAGAAGGCAGAAATAACTGAACAGCTAATATCTCCCCCCGCTTCCCCTGCTGCCTCTGCTCCCCCTGCTTCATCGTATCTACGAAGCTGCTCAAGTATTTTTGCCAAGCTGCACTAGGTGAGGTTAACCCAGGCGCAATTGAGCGGGTTCGGGCGTTATCCATCGAGGAATTGGAGGAGTTGGGGGTAGCGCTATTGGATTTTTCCGGAGTTGCGGATTTAATCGCTTGGTTTGACCGACAAAAGATGCGAGACGTGGAAATCGCTTTGATTCTCCGCCAGCTAACCCGACGACTGGGTGACGTTGACCCCTCACTGCGCGATCGCATTCACAGGTTATCGACAGAACAGTTGGAAGCGTTGGGAGTCGCGCTGTTGGATTTTTTCCAAGTTGCGGATTTAGTGGCTTGGTTGGAGGAGCAACAGGTGCTGGGTTGACGCTTTATGCTCGACTTACTCAGGGAAGTTGTCAATATTTGCCGGATTAATCTAAATTAAACTGGGCTTTTGATATCAGCTTATTATCCTGGAATGTGGCATTTACACTTCTAAGTCCTGTTTGCCACTGGTACATGACGGTAGTGGGCGTCCCAGGAATTTCTACTCTAGAGATTTCTTCCCCCTCTCCTAAAATCTCAATGACCTGTTCATAAGTCATCCCTGCTTTTATCTGATTAAAAGCCTCTAGTGTTAATCTTTGAGTAGGACTTGGACTTGGACGTTGCAGCCTAGGAGTAGGTGAGGCTTGAGGTGGCTGGACTGGGTTCTCTGAAGGTGGAACAAACGCTACAAATAAACCAAACGCTGCGCCTGCAATAACCCAACGAATGACTTTGAATGGTGGATAGTCGATGAACTGAGCCATTGGAGGGAGCAAGACAACGCCTATCAGCAATGCCATTAGTGCAGCAGACAGGTTAGTAGCGAAAAATACCAGCCCGAGCAGGATAAACAAGACCGATAAAACCCATAGTGTGGTTTTTCCCAGAGATTGCATATTGGTAGCTTTTGGTATAGTCTCTAAGAAAATTTTAAAGTCAAAAGACGCTCACATCTCCAAAACTATCTATCTGGTTTAACTATTTCCCCTCTGGAAACTGTCGCTCTCGCACATCATGACTATAGTCTTGCACCGCCTGAGTAATCACTTGCCGCAAATTCGCATAGACTTTGGCAAAAGGTGGCTGACGTTCCGAAAGTCCCAGTAAATCGGCGGTGACTAATACCTGTCCATCGCAATCGACTCCTGCACCAATCCCAATAGTGGGAATGGTTAAGGTTTGTGTAATCTTCCTAGCCAAATCCGCCGGAATATGCTCTAAAACTAGGGCAAAAACACCCGCTTGCTCAAGGGCGATCGCTTCGGCTAAAATTCGCTCTGCTGCTGCTTCTGTTTTCCCTTGCTGACGATAACCGAGAAGATGTACCGACTGCGGTGTCAACCCCACATGACCCATCACCGGAATTCCCGCCGCCGTTAAATGGGCTACCGTTTGGGCTATAGCTGGATGTCCGCCTTCTAACTTTACCGCCTGCGCCCCGGTTTCCTTCAATACCCGACCCGCCGAGTGCATGGCTTGTTGTAAACTTTCCTGATAACTTAAAAAGGGTAAATCGCACACCACGAATGCCTGTTTTACACCCCGACGCACGGCTTTAGCATGGTGCAGCATCTCATCCAACGTCACAGGTAATGTGGTCTCATACCCCAATGTGACCATTCCCAAGGAATCCCCAACCAGAATAATATCCACTCCCGCCGCATCTAATAATTGTGCGATCGCATAATCCCAAGCGGTCAAGACGACCAACGGACGCCCTTGTTGTTTCCATTGTTTCAGTTGTTGGATATTGACCATTGGGGATGGGTGATTGGTGATTAGGGATTAATGACAGGGTAATTAGGGAAGACCTTCGCTTCGCTTGTCGGACATAGTTTGTAGGGGCGGGTTTAGGAATTCATCTTAATTGTTTTTGTCAACGTTTCTACAAAACCCGCCCTGACCGATGTGTAGGGGTGGGTTTGACGACTAACATTTTGTGCCACCCGGATGTGACTAAACCCACTCTGACGAATGACAAATGACCAATGACCAATACTTAAAACGTCTCTGGCGGATTCTTCACAAACGCTAAATGAGGTCTAACTTGACCCGTGGATAGGCTAACCCAGGCTAATCCCTCCGTCGTTCCCACCCATAATTTATTTCCCACATCTGGAGCCAAGGAAAGAATATAGTCTGAGGGAAGATTCGACAGTTCACCCAACACCGCTCCCGTTTCCGCTCGGATTTTTAATAAGCTACGTTCCGTACCTACCCAAACACTACCATCTAGAGCAAAGCGCACCGCCGTTACACTACGTCCCCGTAATGGTGTCACTGAACGCGGTTCAGCGAAGGGATTATTGGGGTCAATCACCAACAAACTACTAGGAGTTCCCACCCACAGCTTACCATCGGGTCCGGTGGTTAGGGATTGGACAATGGTTCCGGGTAGATTACCAATCCGCCGAATGATAAAGGCGCTGGCGGTATCGATTTGCACTAATCCTTCTAATGTACCCACCCACAGTTGACCGTCTTCATCTAATGTCAACGCATTGGCGCTAACGCCGGGAAGTTCTTGCACTGTGGTCATTAATAATCCTTTGTCGGGACTAATCAATGCCAAACCGCGATCGCTTCCTACCCAGAGATACCCGCGCCGATCAACTTGTAAGGATAAGACCCGATTCGAGGGTAATGTAAAGTTTTGTGCAGTAACTTCGTTACTCCGAGGATCAACTCGTAACAATCCTTCATACGTTCCCAGCCAAATTCGTCCCACCCGGTCTTGGGCTAAGGCGTCGATGGTGTAGTTGGGTAAATCAACGCGGGCTTTCAAGCGTCCGGTGTTCGGGTCAACTCGGGATAATCCTGAGTAGGTTCCCACCCAGAGATCACCTGTATAGTCCGGTTGCAAAGCGGGGACGCGAAAATCTGTGGGTAGGGGTTCGACTTCTCGTCGCAAGCGTTCAGGAGGTAACGGTTCGCCGCCAGGGGGAGGAGGCGCACCTCGATAGTCGGGGGCTGTCCCTAGTTCGGTTTGAGCTAGGGTCTCTTGGGCTAGCACTAGGGTCGGATCGGTTCCCATCCCGACAGGAGAGATGAGCCGGGTCGGGGCCAACCCCCACCCTAGCAGGGTAGCACCGATGAAAAGACGAATCGGGGCATTCAAAGACGCCATGGTGTCTGAGACGATTTGGATAGTTTTTCGAGATCTATATCTATATTAAAGAGTGATGGTACAGCCTAGACTATAGAATCTTTACCTTAAAATGTCCCAAATAGGTTTATTTGTAACAAAAAATTAATATATTTTTACATTTCGTTGATTTATAACAGTACCTTATACAATTCTCAAGAATATTTGAAGTTAAACTTATTGAATTCTTTGGTATATTAGCTACGTTGCTGAAAATTTAACGGGTCTGGCAAGGAGCTGCATGATGACATGCTGCTTCATCAACACGCTATGATTGTTTAACTTGGCGTGAAATGAATTGCCGGATTAGCTAAAGCCATAAGGGAAGAGAACCCCCATCAAGCAATTGTTTGTTTGGTGTTGTGGGATGATAGCTCTTGCCCAATCCGCTCAATAAAAAAATGTCTTGGCTTAGTCAAGTTTTTTGACCCAATATGGCGGATAATAGGTAATTCAGACACCAAAAACCAACACGAGCAGGTTGGGTGTGGGGATGCACCCAATCAGGGCTAATTTTAAGCGTCATTTTAGAGATTTTAGTGCTTAACTAAGGGCGTAAAATCGTTAATGATGTTTATGAATTTAGCCTGTCGCAACATTCAGTAGTTCCTAAGGAAGGAAAACATGTCTTACGCTAAAACAAAAACTCAGTCAAAAGCTGGGTATGATGCCGGGGTCAAGGATTATAAATTAACGTATTACACTCCGGATTACACTCCTAAAGATACAGATATTCTGGCAGCTTTCCGCATGACTCCGCAGCCGGGAGTTCCCCCGGAAGAAGCGGGTGCGGCAGTAGCAGCAGAGTCTTCCACCGGGACATGGACAACGGTTTGGACAGACTTGTTAACTGACCTCGATCGCTACAAAGGTCGTTGCTATGAAGTTGAGCCAGTCCGTGGCGAAGATAATCAGTATATCTGCTACGTTGCCTACCCCTTGGATCTGTTTGAAGAGGGTTCGGTTACCAACATGCTGACCTCCATCGTGGGGAACGTGTTTGGATTTAAAGCTCTCAAAGCCCTGCGTCTAGAAGATTTGCGGGTTCCCGTCGCTTATCTGAAGACGTTCCAGGGACCGCCTCACGGTATCGTGGTTGAGCGCGATAAGTTGAACAAGTACGGGCGTCCTTTGTTGGGTTGCACGATTAAGCCCAAGTTGGGTCTATCGGCGAAGAACTATGGTCGTGCCGTTTATGAGTGTCTGCGCGGCGGTCTAGACTTCACCAAAGACGACGAAAACATCAACTCCCAGCCCTTCATGCGCTGGCGCGATCGCTTCCTGTTTGTGCAAGAGGCAATTGAAAAAGCCCAAGCCGAAACCGGTGAAGTTAAAGGTCACTACCTGAATGTTACCGCCCCCACCTGTGAACAAATGATGGAGCGGGCTGAGTTCGCTAAAGAACTGGGTACGCCGATCGTCATGCATGATTACCTGACAGGTGGCTTCACCGCTAACACCACCTTGGCAAAATGGTGCCGTAGCAACGGTCTGCTCCTGCACATCCACCGGGCGATGCACGCCGTAATTGACCGTCAGAAGGTTCACGGTATCCACTTCCGGGTGCTGGCGAAGTGCTTGCGGTTGTCTGGTGGTGACCACCTCCACTCTGGTACTGTGGTTGGTAAGCTCGAAGGTGAAAAAGGCATCACCATGGGTTTTGTTGACCTAATGCGGGAAGATCATATCGAGCGCGATCGCGAACGCGGTATTTACTTCACCCAAGACTGGGCATCCATGCCCGGTGTAATGCCTGTGGCATCTGGTGGTATCCACGTTTGGCACATGCCTGCACTGGTAGAAATCTTTGGTGATGATTCCTGCCTGCAATTCGGTGGTGGTACCCTGGGTCACCCCTGGGGCAATGCTCCCGGTGCAACGGCTAACCGTGTGGCATTAGAAGCCTGCATTCAAGCCCGTAATGAAGGACGCAACCTGATGCGTGAAGGTGGCGACGTTATCCGCGAAGCCGCTAAATGGAGTCCTGAATTAGCGGCGGCTTGCGAACTTTGGAAGGAAATCAAGTTCGAGTATGAAGCTGTTGATACCGTCTAAGACGGGATGAAGTGCGAAGTATGAAGTGTAAAACTTCATACTTCATCATTGATACTTCATACTGTTAGAAGGCTGGGATCAGACTATGGATCTAAAACGAGTTGCCAAAGATACAGCCAAAGTGCTTACCAATTACATGACATACCAAGCACTACGGATTGTTCTGGATCAATTGGGTGAAACTGACCCCCCCCAGGCGCTGTGGCTGCATTCTTTTTCGGCAAACCAAGGCGTTCAAGATGGAGATGCCTATCTCCAAGCACTCTTGGTGGAAAAACAAGAACTGGCGTTTCGGATTATGACTGTGCGACAGCTTCTAGCTGAAGAAGTAGCAGACTTCTTACCAGAAATGGTTCGGAGTAACATTCAGCAGTCGAATATGGAATATCGACGTCAGTATCTGGAGCGAATGACGCAACTCAGTATATCTGACCCAGCCTCACCCGAACAGCAAGCTGATTCGGACACCTAGTTGGCAATTCAACCGGGTACTCTTGTCACCTGCTGGCATACCCGGACTTCAAAAACACAACCATTACAGAAAAACCCCATGCAAACGTTACCGAAAGAGCGTCGTTACGAAACTTTGTCCTATTTGCCGCCTCTGAGCGATCAGCAAATTGTCCGCCAAATTGAATACATTTTGGATCAGGGCTTTATTCCCGCGATCGAATTTAGCGAAAGTTCGGAACCCGAACAGCACTACTGGACAATGTGGAAGCTTCCCCTGTTCAACGCCACTTCGCCTAAAGAAGTTATGGCTGAGGTAGATGCTTGTCGCTCTGACTATCGCGACAATTTTATCCGGGTTGTGGGTTTTGATAATATTAAGCAGTGCCAAGTTTTGAGCTTTATTATCTATAAGCCCGGTGAAGGTGGTCGTAGCCGAGGTTACTACTAAGTCGCAAAAGCTTAAAATCTGCTGAGATAGGAAGGAGAGGTTTGATTACCTCTCTTTTTTTTAGAAGGCAGAGGACAGAAGGTAGAGGACAGAAGGCTATACTCAAATTGGTTTTGTTGGATGTTGTATCCTCAATTCAGGCTTCATACCATGGTGCAAACCGAGGCTTCCCCTAAGGGTGAAGCTTTTTGGACATGCAGGAATAGAGGAGCAGGGCGAGGGATCTTGTAGGTTACTGTTTTCTTGAGCTAAGCTGCGACAAAAGGGCAACTGAAGAGGTTAGCAGTCAATGGCAAATGAAGAACATGCGGCTTTGCTTAAACAAGGCGTAGAAACCTGGAATCAGTGGCGGGAAGAGAATCCTCAACTCGTACCCGATTTGAGTCAGTCACAGCTAAGTAGAGCTAATCTCAATGAAGCAAACTTGAGTGGGGTGAACCTTCAGAACGCTGATTTGAGGATGGCAAATCTCAGTGATGCGAATCTCCAGGGTGCGGATCTCAGCAGCGCCGATCTCCGGGGGGCTAACCTGAGAGGGGTTAACCTAAATCTAGCTAACCTGACGGGTACGGATTTAAACGGAGCTTATTTAACCTTAGTCAACTTTATTGATGCTAATCTTACGGCGGTTAACCTGAGTGAAGCGAATCTGAGAATTGCTAACCTCAGTGGGGCAAATTTAAGTGAAGCCAATCTGCGGATGGCTAACCTTAGTGGTGCTAATTTGAGTGAAGCCAATCTGCAAGTGGCAAATTTGAGTGAAGCGAATCTGCGGATGGCAAATCTCAGTGAAGCCAATTTAGAAAAAACCCAAGTCTTATCGGCAAACTTTAACAAAGCTATCTTAACGGGAACCTGTTTGCAGGACTGGCAAATCAACAGTGCTACCAACTTGGACGAAGTAATTTGTGATTATATTTACTTGCAAACGGGTCAACAACAACGCCATCCCAATCAGGGAAGTTTTGCTCCGGGAGAGTTTACTCAGTTATGGCGTCAGCATCTTAACACTGTTCAAGTCAAAGTTAGTCCAGATGTTGCTCCAGTTCAAGCTTCTCCAACCCCAAACCCGAATAGATCCGCTAGTACACCCGAGGTAAAAGTTGAAATCCAACAGCCCCACCAACCGCCTGTCAATTACACCGCAACGACTGGCGCACCGCCGATTAAAGTAGACATTCAACCGCCCGTTTATGATACCGTAACGCCTAGTGTTTCTCAGGGAACAGACTTAAGTCCCCCGTCTTCTTCCCTAAGTGACAGCCCGACTATCCCACCGAATCTACAACAGGCGGTATCGGAAGTTCACCGAATTTTAGAACAACTGGATCAGAATCTTTCCCAACCTAAATGGTCAGAAGTCGCCGCAGAAATTCAGCAACTTTTACAGGAATTGAGCCAAACTTGCCCAACAAATACACCATTAGAAAAAGTAATTGCTGTCGCCGCCGCGATTAAACAGATTGAGAGTAATCGTCCGCTAAAATCCAGGGTGATAGAAGCGGTACAAAGCGCCGGAATTACCAGACTGCAAGAGTACATTGAGCATCCTCTGAGCAGAATTTTACTGCCTGCGATCGCCGACTGGAAATAAGGATTGAGGTGAGGAGGAGATGGGGGAGATGGGAGAGATGGGAAAGATGGGGAAGATGGGGAAGATGGGGAAGATGGGGAAGATGCTGCTTATAGCAGTACCAAAACAGGTTAGGACATTCTGTACTGTTCCCTGTTCCCTGTTCCCTCTTGGAATCAACTGATGTCCTTTCCGTACCTCGTAGTGCTATATCTATCAAAACTATGGCGATAGAATAATCACCGAAAATGTACCATTGCTTCCCCTGCTCCCCCTGCTTCCCCTGCTCCCCCTGCTTCCCCTGCTCCCCCTGCTCCCCCAGCTCCCTCTGCTCCCCCAGCTCCCTCTGCTTCCCCTGCTCCCCCAGCTCCCTCTGCTTCCCCTGCTCCCCCTGCTCCCCCAGCTCCCCCTGCTCCCCCTGCTCTCTAACCCCACCACAAGACTTATTCCGCAGCCCCTAACTATGCCATTCCCGCCGCCTCCTTTGCTGAGTCCTTCGCCATCTCCATGAAAATCTTTTGAGCGCATTGCTCTTTCGCATCCTCTGGTTGACGTTGGATATAACGCCCATCCGGTTGTAATTCCCAGGCTTGGCGATTATCTGCCATCATAATGGCTAGGATTTCTTGCAAATCTTTGATAATTTCTGGATCTTCTATCGGTGTAATCGCCTCAACTCGTCGATCTAAGTTGCGACGCATCCAGTCAGCGCTACCAATATACACTTCTTCATCACCCTGATTATAGAAATAATAAATCCGCGAATGTTCTAAAAAGCGACCGACAATACTAATTACGCGAATATTATCGCTAACGCCTACGACACCAGGACGCAAACAGCAAATTCCCCGGACAATTAAATCAATTTGTACGCCCGCTTGGGAGGCTTCATAGAGAGTCGCGATAATCTTAGGATCGACTAAAGAATTCATTTTGGCAACAATGCGCCCTGTGTTTCCCTGGCGACAATGCTCGATTTCCCGCCGAATCATCGTCGTCATGCGATCGCGTAAATTCACGGGAGCGACTAATAACTTGCGATAGGAGCGCTGGCGAGAGTATCCCGTCAGAAAATTAAATAAATCGGTTAAATCTGCCCCTAAATCCTCACGACAGCTTAGAAGTCCTAAATCCGTGTAAATTCGGGCTGTTTTCGGGTTATAGTTTCCCGTGCCAATGTGAACATAGCGGCGAATCTGCTTCTCTTCTTGACGCACCACCAGTACGATTTTGGTATGGGTTTTTAACTTAATAATCCCATAAACGACATGAACCCCAGCTTGTTCTAACTTACGCGCCCAGAGAATATTATTCTCTTCATCAAAACGGGCTTTCAATTCCACCAAAACGGCGACCTGTTTGCCATTTTCAGCCGCTTTAATCAAAGCATTGACAATTGGGGAATCGCCAGAGGTGCGATAGAGTGTCATTTTAATCGCCAGTACATCCGGGTCATCCGCCGCCTGGGTAATAAATCGCTGCACGGTACCGCTAAAGGAATGGTAGGGATGGTGGACAAATAAATCCCGTTTACGAATAATGCTAAAGAAGTCCTCGCCATCTTCCTCCCCAGAGAGCGATCGCAACTCGACGGGCATGACGGGTGTCCAGGATGTGTCTTTGAGTTCCGGTAGGGGTAATCCCATAAACGACATCAAGTCCCCTAGTCCCAATAAACCGTCTATTTCGTAAACATCACTGTCCTGGAGTCCCATCTCCCGCATCAGCGTTTCCCGCAAGTTTTCGGGTACAGTCGCGTGAATTTCCATGCGGACGGCAGAACCCCCTAGGCGTCGCTTTCGCAATCCTTCTTCAATTGCCAAGAGGAGATCATCGGCTTCATCTTCCTCGACGGCTAAGTCAGCATTACGAGTAATCCGAAACGGATGATATTCTTGGATATTCATCCCTGGAAACAGAAATTCTAAATTATGGGCAATCACCTGTTCTAAGGGAACGCCCATCCAAAGAGCAGGTTTTCCCTTTTGCCGCTCTCGTAACGGTTCGGGAAGGGTGACAAAGCGAGGTAAGACTTTAGGAACTTTCACCCGGGCAAAAAATTCCTCGCCCTGCTCAGGATCTTTCACCACCACCGCTAGATTCAGGCTCAGGTTGGAAATATAGGGGAACGGGTGGCTAGGATCAACCGCTAGCGGCGTCAGAACCGGAAAAATTTGCTCCTCAAAGTAGTTTTGCAAATAAGTCCGCTGTTCGGAGTTCAAATCCATGTACTCCAGCAGGTAGATCCCCTGTTTTGCCAATAATGGTCGCAGGATTTGTTCAAAATGTTCATGTTGTTCCTTGACCATGGGGAGTAACCGCTGATTAATCCCATCCAATTGATCGCCAGGTGTGCGGCCATCAGCAGTTAGGGAGGTCACCCCTGCTTCCACCTGCTGCTTCAAACCCGCCACCCGAACCATAAAGAATTCATCCAGGTTTGAACTAAAGATTGCCAGAAACTTCAAGCGTTCCAGCAGTGGGGTTCGGGAATCGAGGGCTTCATGCAAGACGCGATCGTTAAATTCCAACCAACTGAGTTCCCGGTTGAAGTAGTATTTAGGGTCTCTCAGACTAACCTCGGTCGTTGTCTTCGATTTCTTAGCCATGATGATTAGGGAAACGGCGCACCATCCGTTCGCCTTTTCTGGCGCGGGTAGGATGTCAGTATAAATATTATCAGCTTATCGGCTCCAAGCCTCACGGACGTTCGGCGAGCGCTCAGTCAAGCCGTCGAATCTCTGATTGACCGACCAGATGAATCGCCAGGACGTAGTGTGAACATCTTGCTCTAAGGTTAGGACAAAAGAAGAAAAATTTAAATCGCTCAACACCGAGCGAAGCCGAGGTAAGCCGAGGTAAGCCGAGGTGTTGCCTATTGCCCATTGCCTAGCGCGTAGCGCTATAATACCCAATTTAAAGGCATGACAGCTCATCAATCTCACAAATTACCATAATATTCGATGAATATTTGTCAGTTTTGTCGTGGATAAGTTGGAGTCCAGCCTGTTCTATTTCTCGCACCAGTTCAGGGATTTCAAACTTATGCTGTCTCCAAATTGTAATCTCTTCATCTTCAGCAATTTCTAGACATTTATCCTCTCCCATTAACCTAAAATTTATCCGATAGTTCTGACGAAATTTCATCGTCGCCACAATACTATCAGTTTTGTGATCATACTTTCGCACCAGTTCACAATCCTCAGCTTGAATCCCCAGCGCATTTTTCACCCAAGCATAGATTTGATCCACATGAAACTTTAATCCTCCTCTTACTGTTCCATCCCATTGAGAGTTAGAACCAATTTCGTTGGTGAAGACGAGGACATCCTGCTTTCCCATGCTATCCCTAAAATTTTGCAGGACGGCGGTTCTATTGTGATGATTACCCATGGTTACACCTAAGTGTAATATGATTTGGGCGGTGTCGTTAGGTTTTAGGTTAACCTGATGGTTTAATAAGGTTTGGGATAGTGAATGTTTTTCGATGTCAATTGTGTCGCTGATAAAGTCGATATGAGGAAACCATTTTTTGATGTTTTGCCGGGATAGTTTGAGTAAGTCGTCGCTAATGTCTAAGGCGATATATCGAGTGATTTTACCTAAGCGATGCAGCCGACGGATAAACTGTTTGACGGGATAGGAATTGCCAGCGCCGACATCGATGATATGAACGGTGTTGACGGCTGGAATTTTGCGGGTGATGATTTCAAAAGTATCATTTAACAGGGCAATTTCCCGATTAACGGGTCGATACCAGCGCGGACGTAGATAGTTGAGATAAAATTTATCCCAGATGTTTGCGCCTTGACCTTTGTAGGAATATTTGAGGCTAATTTCCCGTCGGGTGGCTAAGGTTTGAATGATATCTAAGATTTCAACATCTGAGAAAATCGAGTAAAATTCAGCACTGGGCTGGGTGGTGCGACAGATTGGAGTTGATTGAGATTTAGACATTAATGTTTCCCTGGTTCGTAGTAAGCACTTTAGTGCATCAACGTTACATCTTGCACCATTCATCGTAGGGGCGCACTGACGTGTATTGGTGTCAACTCAAGCTAAAAAAGAAAGCAATACCTTCCTTGATTTGACCCCACCCTAACCCTCCCCTTATCAAGGGGAGGGAACCGGGAGGAAATATTTCCCCCCTCACGGGGTGACAAGCTAGCTGAAGTGTTAAGCCATACTGCTTTTAGCCCATTTCTTCTTGTCACAGATAGGGTCAAAGATAGCAGTTTTTTCTGGGGGACTAGCCCCCCAGACCCCCCAATGGGGGACGAGCGCCTCCCCCATACCCCCTGCGCAACGCTTCGCTAATCCCATACCTCATCCGGTGGTCTTCATCTGTCAATAAGCATGTCAATAAGACTTCATCTTTAGAGATATCAATATCGCTCAAAGCCTCATTTTCAAGGGTGTAAGACTGCTTGTCACCCCTTCAGATTTCCCCCCTTAGCAAGCTATGCATTACTCACATCTTTCTTAACAATTCAGAAGGCTGGACATATATAGTAAGCTGTCCAGTCAGCTTTGACAAGTTGACCCCATCTGGGTATCCTAATTAAGAGTGAACCCCAAAACTTAAGTTCTCTCAAAGTTATTTTATGAAAAAAAATCTAACAGTCAGGTGTACAAAAAAACCTTAAATTTTGGGGTTTTTCCGCTTAACAAGAACAATCAACGACCGTTCCGACAAAGGGAAAGGCACGGGAGCATCCCCATTTTGCACATTAGCTCTTTGGGGAGGGCTGAAACTCTTGAAATACCGTTGCTTTCGGTGATGTTGTTACCAAAATGGGATGCTTCCAAAGGCACTCAGTCCGGAACGCGATCGCAAACCCCCTAAATTCCCTTCCTCTACAACGGATGTCCAACCCCATTACATCAAAGTGGAGAGTGTTTTTACCTGTATTTGGGCGACAGAAAAATTCCGGAAAGTCGCACGGTGGGGTAATCCGAGTCATAGGGACGAGTGTAAACATCTAAAACCTCCTCCATACAGCAAACGAACTCAGAATTTTTTTGGGGAGGAATACACCAAGATTCATTTAACCATGGCTTGATTTCGTTTTTTTTAATACTTGTCGA